>CAMZKY010000156.1 GCA_947311455.1 uncultured Marinosulfonomonas sp.
ATGAAACGCGGTGATGTGTTGGTCATTTTTGATGTGCGGCGCTATGAGAATTCGTCGCTTAAACTGGCCGAAATGGCACATGAAAAAGGTGTCAAGATCATCATTTTTACCGATCAATGGCGTTCGCCGATTGATAAATTTGCAACCCATACATTTTCCAGCAGTATCGTTGTGCCTTCGGCATGGGATTCATTGGCAGGGCTGTTGATTTTACTGGAAACCATGATTGGCGACATCCAAACCGCCTATTGGCAAGACACCAAACCACGCATGGAAGAACTTGAAGAAATGTTTGATCGCACACGGTTTTTTCGCAAATTTACCTAACCGAAAGAATACTTAACAAAAATCAGCGAACGATGGGTTAACCCGGCGATTTCGGTTATTTTGCCATACGCTTGCCATACGCTTGCCATACGCAAGCCATACACCAAAATTCGCCAAATACCCTTGTTTACCAAGGTTTCCGGCATCTTAATGCGATAATAGCCGGTTTATGCCATACTTTTGTTAATATCTTCGGGCAGGTTTATACGCTCAAGCGATGAAATTACCCAATCCGCATCTGAAAAATCATCAGTGTCGGTATAAGCCGAAGGTGTAACCAGAACCCGCAAATCCGCCCCAAGCGCCGACAAAACCCCGTTCCAGCTATCCTCAATCGCGATACAATTCTTGGCGGGCAAACCCAACTGTTCCAGCGATAGTAAAAACACATCTGGCGCCGGTTTTTTGTGGGCGACCATATCGCCAGCGGATACATGATCAAACACCTCAAGCGCGGGTTTACCCCAGCAGCATTGGCACAGGGCTTCGACATTGGGGGTGTTGGTTGTGGTGGCCACAGTCACCTTTAATCCGGCGCACTTTGTCGCGTCGATCAAATCCGCCACGCCGGGGCGTAATTCCAATTGCCCCGAGGCCAGAATATCACCGTAAGCCTTTGTTTTTTCGAGATGAAGTTTGGCGATTTCTTCATCGGTTAATCGGCGCTCACCTTCGGGCAAGCTGGCTTGAAAGGCGCGCATGCGTTCTTTGCCGCCCGTGGTTTTCAGAAGTTGTCGATAGTCATCAACAGACCAATTCCAGTCCAGGCCCCATGATTTAAATGTGCTGTTAAACGCGGCGCGGTGCGCCTCTTCTGTTTCGGCAAGTGTGCCGTCAACGTCAAAAATCAGGGCTTTTAGTTTCATTTCACAGGCTTTCGATATAGGGCCCAAGTTTGGCGAAATCGTCAAAGGCAAAATCATGTGGCAGGTCTTTGACAGCGGATTTGCGGTAGCCTTGGGTAAACAGTGCCATTGGCATCTTGGCGCGATCCGCCGTTTCAGCGTCTACATCGCTATCGCCGACATAAAGGCAGGTTTTCTCGTTCAATTGTTTCAAGCATTCAAACAGCGGTTCGGGATTAGGCTTTTTGACCGGCAGGGTATCGCCCCCGACAAGGACATCGAAAAACTGTTCAATATCAAGCATTTGTAAAATTTGTCGGGCAGGGGCTTCGGGCTTGTTGGTGCAGACAGCCAGCTTGTGCCCCTTGGATTTCAAGGTGTTCAGCAGCGCGAGCAAGTTGGGATAAACTGTGGTCAGGGTGACGGGATCTTCGTCATAATATGTCATAAACGCATGCACCAAACTGGCGTGCTGTGCCATATCAATACCTGCGTCTTTCATGGCCCGCTCAATCAAGACAGGCACCCCATTCCCGATCCATGAAATTACCTTTTCAAGGCTGGGTGCCGCATAACATTCATCAGCCAGCATTTTAACACATGCGGCATGCAAATCCGGCGCGCTGTCGATCAGCGTGCCGTCCAGATCAAATACAATGGGGATCATGCGTTTTTCCACTTGATTGAACAGCCAATAGACGGAATTTGCTCACGCGGGCCTTGGCCGGTTTGGGCAACCTGTTTCATCGCCTGATACAAATCACGGTTCAGATCATCGGGGCCTTTATTGCGGCCCGACGAATCCAGTCGACCGCGATATTGCAAGCCTAAGTCTTTGTTAAACCCAAAGAAATCAGGGGTGCATTGTGCATCATAGGCACGTGCTACGGTTTGCGATTCATCGTGTAAATATGGAAACGGAAAGTCCATTTTTTGCATATTTTCAAAGCTGTCTTCGGGGTATTCATCGGCATCATTGGCGTTAATTGCCACAACGCCGATCCCCAGTTTTTGCAAATCCTCGGCATCACGAACAATTTTGTCCAGAATTGATTTCACATAGGGACAATGATTGCAGATAAACATCACCAAAGTGCCGTTTTCGCCTGCAACATCTTGCAATGAATACGTTTTTCCATCTGATGCGGGCAGGTTGAAATCAGGTGCGGGCCAATTGAAATCACAAACAGGGGGGGTAACAGCCATGAATATTCTCCAGATGTTAAGGGATGACCCGATAGTCCTAGCCTATCGGATCATCTTTTGGAAGGTTCGTTCGCGCGTCCCTTCCGGGGTCTCTTATTGTGCCGCGCTTGCCGCGTCACGAATGGCTTTGATATTCTTGCCGTAAATGTCTGGCGTGTCAACCGATCCACCGTTGAACACAGCCGATCCAGCCACCAGAACATCCGCACCAGCCGCTGCCATCAAAGGCGCGGTTTCGGGGGTGATGCCGCCGTCAATTTCGATATGGATCGGGCGATCCCCGATCATGGCGCGCAGCTTTTCCACCTTGTCGATTTGACTATGGATAAATTTCTGACCACCAAAACCGGGGTTCACTGTCATGATCACAAACATATCAATCATATCCAGAAGATACTCAATATCGCCAATGCCGGTGCCCGGATTTAGCGCAAGGCCGGATTTGGCCCCTGCATTGCGGATCGCCTGCAAGGTGCGGTGCGGATGGGTTGTGGCCTCAAGGTGGGCGGAAATGTAATCGGCACCGGCCTTTGCATAGGCGTCGATATATTGATCCACAGGGGCAATCATCAGATGCACATCCATCACGGTTTTTACATGCGGACGAAATGCCGCCACGGCGGGCGGGCCGAATGTTAGGTTGGGCACA
Organism: uncultured Marinosulfonomonas sp.; assembly: GCA_947311455.1. Taxonomy (GTDB): domain Bacteria; phylum Pseudomonadota; class Alphaproteobacteria; order Rhodobacterales; family Rhodobacteraceae; genus Profundibacter. Next base: position 3,028 of record CAMZKY010000156.1, read on the forward strand.
AAATGGCCATCCATCACATCCACATGGACCCAGTCGCAGCCCTGATCTTCGATGGCGCGAATTTCTTGGCCAAAATTGGCAAAATCCGCCGAAAGAATGGACGGGGCGATTTTGATAGAGCGGTCAAAGGACATGATGTTTTCCTTGTGTTTATAATGGTTTAGAAGGCGCAAACCTGTCGCGCCTTCTTTTATTTGTTTTATGCAGATTACTTGGAGTTAATCCGCAAAGCTTCGCGCCAACCCGGATAAAGCGCATCGGCATCGCCTTGGAAAGATTCAAACGCGCGGGCGAACTGTTTGTGCTCTTTGGCGAATTCGATCGGGTCGGCACCCTCTTTCCAGCATTGCTCGGCTTGACGCAAGGAAATCGCACCTTCACTTGGGCCGTCGATATGGCCAAATGCACCGCCGCCAGCTGTCAGGATCAAGTTGGAGTGACCAAGGTTTTCAAAGAAACCCGGCATCCGCAGCGCATTCATACCACCGGAAATGATTGGTGTTGTCGGGTTCATGCCCCGCCATTCCTGCTTGAAATACGGGCCTTCTGCAACATCATCAGTGATCATGTATGCCATCAGTTTGTCGGCCGCTTCGCCTTCCATTTTGCCAAAGCCCATGGTGCCGGTGTGGATACCGGAGGCCCCTTGCAGACGAGACATTTTTGACAGAACAAAAGCTGTATAGCCGCGCATTGAGCTAGGCGATGTTACAGCCCCGTGACCGGCACGGTGATAGTGCAGATATTGGTTCGGGAAGGTGCGACGAGCGGTTGTGATCGCAGCAGGGCCAGCGACATAACCATCCACGAGGAAAGCTACATGATCAGCATTTTCACCAAATGTTTCCAGGATGTATTCCCCACGGGCAACCATTTCGTAATGGTCATCTGCAGTGATGTTGGCGGAAAACAATTTGGCTTCGCCAGTTTCGTCTTGGGCGCGTTTCATTGCATCCGCCACCAGACGAATGGTTTCTTTCATCGGAGCAAAGGTTTGGTTACCTTGGGGTTCATCATTTTTGATGAAATCACCACCCAGCCAGAAATCATAACAGGCATTGGCAAATGGCTGTGGACGCAGGCCCAGTTTCGGTTTGATGATTGTGCCGACGATGAAACCACCGTCAACATGCGGGCGACCCAGAACATTCCACAGGTTGCGGATGGTTGTAGACGGGCCGTCAAACAATTTCAGGTAAGAAGGTGGCACATAGAAATCGTGGATTTTGGCATGCTCGATATCGCCCATGCCTTGGTTGTTACCAATCGTCAGGGTCAGGAAGGAGGCCAGCATCGCACGGCCATCAGTGATGTTTCGGTCAAACAATGCCACGGGATAGGCGATTTTCATCAGGCTTTTTGCTTCGTCAATTTCATAAACCAGCGCGTCAACGCCACGGGTGAAATCATCGGTGGTTGATACTTCAACGTTTGTGCCTGTTGAAGATTCTGCCGCAAAGTGCGCCGCTGCTGCAAGGTACGTACCGTGGCCTGGCTTTGGCTTCATGATGTAAGCCACAAGAACGTGGTTATTACCTGCGATAAGTTGCTCTTCTGTTAGCGATAGGTCTGCATAACGATCTGACTGGTCCATTTCTGGTCTCCTTGGCTTTGCGCAGTTTCAAGCAAGACGATATCGTCTCGCAAAACGTGATTTTGCGCGTCTTTCGTTTCGGGATGCTTACGCCAGATTGGCGTACGCAGTTGGTTTGATTAGATTAGCGTTGGGTCAAAGCGACCCGTCAGCATAACGTTTGGCCATGTCATCCAAAGGAATAATACTGATTTTTGAGGCATTGCCTGCGGCACCAAAACGTTCAAAACGGTCGATAACCAGTTTTTCCATTTCAGCCATGGCAGGGATCATGAATTTACGTGGGTCAAATTCTTTGGGATTACCCAACGCCACTTTGCGGAACATGCCTGTCAGGGCCATGCGATTGTCGGTGTCGATATTAACTTTACGCACACCGGATTTGATACCCCGTTCGATTTCCTCAACAGGAACACCGTAGGTTTGCGCCATTTCCCCGCCATTTTCATTGATCAGGTCTTGCAAATATTGCGGCACCGAGGATGAACCATGCATCACAAGGTGAACATTGGGGATTTTGGCGTGAATGGCTTCGATCTGGCTGATGGCCAATGTGTCGCCCGTTGGTTTGCTGCTGAATTTGTAAGCCCCGTGTGACGTGCCGCAAGCAATCGCCAGCGCGTCAACTTTGGTCTTTGCAACAAAATCGGCAGCTTCGTCCGGATCGGTAAGCAATTGATCCATAGACAGTTTGCCCACAGCACCTGAGCCGTCCTCTTCGGCGGCTTCACCGGTTTCCAGTGAACCAAGAACACCAAGTTCGCCTTCAACAGAAGCGCCAACCCAATGTGCCATGCGTGAAACACGCTCGGTGATGTCAACATTATATTCAAAATCGGCGGGTGTTTTCATGTCGGCCTTAAGAGAACCATCCATCATCACCGAGGTAAACCCGTATTTGATCGCCGACATACAGGTTTGTTCGTTATTGCCGTGATCCTGATGCATACACACAGGGATATGTGGGTACATTTCAGCCAGCGCCTGAATCATGTGTTGCAACATGATGTCACCGGCATAGGAACGCGCGCCGCGTGACGCTTGCAAGATCACCGGTGCGTTGACTTTGTCAGCCGCCTTCATGATCGCAAGACCTTGTTCCATGTTGTTGATATTGAACGCCGGCATACCGTAATCATTTTCAGCAGCGTGATCCAACAGTTGGCGAAGAGTAATAAGGGCCATTATACTATCCTGTTCTAGGGTTATGCGCGGTTAAGCGCAGCAAGGCCGGGCAGTTCTTTGCCCTCAAGCCATTCAAGGAATGCGCCACCAGCGGTGGAAACATAGGTGAAATCATCGGCAACACCGGCCACATTCAACGCAGCAACCGTATCGCCACCACCAGCCACCGACACGGCCAGACCCTGACGGGTCAGTTCGGCAGCCGAACGGGCAAGCAGTTTGGTAGAATGATCAAAAGGCGGAATTTCAAAGGCACCCAAAGGGCCATTCCACAAGATCGTGTGCGCATCGGCCAGTTCGGCTTCGAATTCGCGCAAGGCCTCGGGGCCGGCATCAAGGATCATTGCGTCCTCGGGGCAGGCATCGTTGGCCACAACCTGTTTGCGGGCGTTTGCCTTGAATTCACGGGAAATTACCACATCAACAGGCAACAGTAATTTACAGCCGGATTTTGCCGCCAATTTGCGAATTTCTTTTACGGTGTCGATCTGGTCGGCCTCGTGCAAGGATTTCCCCATTGGGGCGCCGTCAGCAAACAAAAAGGTGTTGGCCATGCCGCCACCGATGATCACCGCGTCCAGTTTTCCGACAAGATTTTTCAGAACCGAGATTTTGGTCGAAACCTTGGCCCCACCCACAATTGCAACAGCCGGTGATTTTGGCGCTTCAAGCGCTTTGGTCAGGGCGTTGACTTCGATCAGCATCAACGGGCCAGCCGCCGCCTCCATCAATCCGGCAATTGCCGAGGTCGAAGCATGGGCGCGGTGCGCACAGGAAAAGGCGTCATTGACGTAGATATCGCCAAGTTTGGCCAATGACGCGGCAAAAGCCGCGTCATTTTCAGTTTCCCCGCCATGGAAACGGACGTTCTCACATAGAAGAACTTCGCCGTCTTTCAGCGCGTTTGCCTGATTTTCAACCTTGTCGCCGATACAATCCTTGGCAAAGAAAACCTCGGTTTCCAGCGCATCAGCCAAAGTAGCCTTGATTGATTTGGTTGAAAAATCCATGTTGCGCTGCCCTTTGGGGCGGCCCAGATGGGTCAGGATGACAAGGCGCGCGCCTTTGGCCAGCAAATCGCGCATACCTTCGGCAAAACGGGTGATCCGGGTGGCGTCACTGACCGTGCCGTCGTCGTTAAACGGCACGTTCAGATCAGCACGCACAACAAGGCGCTTGCCCGAAACATCCATATCCGTGATGGCGGGGATGCTCATTAGATCAGCGCTCCCATCGCAACGGCGGTATCGCCCATACGGTTCGAGAAGCCCCATTCGTTGTCATACCATGTCAGGATGCGCACCATGTTGCCGGAGACAACTTTGGTTTGATCCATGTGGAAGATTGAGGAATGTGGATCATGGTTAAAGTCGATCGACACGTTTGACACTTCGGTATAGCCAAGCACACCTTTCAAGTGACCATCAGCAGCGGCTTTGATCGCGGCGTTGACTTCCTCGATGGTTGTGTCGCGGCTGGCTTCAAATGTTAGATCAACAACCGAAACATTTGGCGTTGGGACGCGGATCGCAACACCATCCAGTTTGCCTTGCATTTCCGGCAGAACCAGACCAACGGCTTTGGCGGCACCGGTTGAGGTCGGGATCATTGACAACGCTGCAGCGCGACCACGGTAAAGATCTTTGTGCATTGTATCCAGTGTTGGTTGATCGCCTGTATAGCTGTGGATTGTGGTCATGAAACCATGGTTGATGCCGATGGCGTTGTGCAAGGTTTGCGCAACAGGAGATAGGCAGTTGGTGGTGCAAGATGCATTGGAAACAATCAGATCGTCTTTGGTCAATGTGTCGTGATTTACGCCGTAAACGATAGTTTTGTCGGCATTGGCACCCGGTGCAGAAATCAGCACGCGTTTTGCGCCACTTTCCAGCAACAATTGTGCTTTGTCTTTGGCGGTAAAGATGCCTGTGCATTCCATGGCAATGTCAACATCACCCCAAGGCAAGTCTTTTGGATCGCGAATGGCGGTAACTTTGATCGGGCCGCGGCCAACGTCGATGGTATCGCCATCAACGGTTACGGTGGCGGGGAAACGGCCATGAACCGAGTCAAACCGCAGAAGGTGCGCGTTGGTTTCAACAGGGCCAAGATCATTGATCGCGACAACTTCGATGTCTGTGCGGCCACTTTCAATAATGGCCCGCAGAATGTTTCGGCCGATGCGGCCAAAACCGTTGATTGCTACTTTTACAGTCATGGGTAGTCTCCTTTAAAGTAAATTCTTAGCGGCGGATGCCACAGCACCAGCTGTGATTCCGAAATGGTTATAGAGTTCGTCAATCGGAGCAGATGCCCCAAAGCCAGTCATACCAACAAAGGCGCTGTTGTCACCCAATAAACGCCCCCAGCTTTGCTCAATTGCGGCCTCGATGCCAACGCGTGGGGCCGTGCCCAACACTTTGGCGCGGTAATCGGCGTCTTGTGCGGCAAAAAGTTCGAAACACGGGGCGGACACCACCACGGCTTTGATCCCGTCTTTGGCCAGCGCTTCGGCAGCATTCACCGCAATTTCAACTTCGGAACCGGTGGCGATTAGGGTCACATCACGGTCACCCGCGACATCACGCAAGATATACGCACCTTTGCCAACCATATTGGTGTCGGTGTGATTGGTGCGCAGGCAGGGTAGGCCCTGACGTGACAGACAATGCACCGATGGAGTGTTTTCCTGCGTTACCGCAATTTGCCACGCTTCGGCGGTTTCAACCACATCCGCCGGACGGAACACCAAGGTGTTTGGCATCGCGCGCAAAGAGGCTACCGTTTCAACAGGTTGGTGTGTCGGGCCGTCTTCGCCAAGGCCAATGCTATCGTGCGTCATAACGTAAGACACGGGAACACCCATTAGCGCTGACAGGCGGATTGATCCGCGACAGTAGTCGGCAAAGGCAAGGAACGTGCCGCCATAGGCCATGAAACCACCATG
>CAMZKY010000157.1 GCA_947311455.1 uncultured Marinosulfonomonas sp.
AATACCGCCCTCATCATTGAGTTCCTGCATGGAAATACCGGCCATGTAACTAAAGTAAAATGGCACCATCGGCAGGACGCAAGGCGAGAAAAAGGCAATAAGCCCCTGTATCACTGCGGCACTATAAGTTACGTCTAGCATATGTCCTCCCAAACCTTGCGTTCACCCATGGAACATATTAGTATATTGTAATATAAGGCAAGGACTCATGATCAACACATTAAAATCGTTACCACTTGTAATTGCAGGCGCAATCCTGTTTTCAACACAGGCGTTTGCCGAGGTTCGTTTGTTGATGATCGAGCAAAATGGTTGCCCCTATTGCGATAAATGGCATGCCGAAATTGGCGGCATTTATGATAAAACATCCGAAGGCCGCATTGCCCCTTTGCAACTGGCCAATCTATTTGAGCCTTTGCCAACTGGCGTCGAGATCAAAAGCCCAGCTGTTTATACTCCGACATTCATTTTGCTAAACAACGGCAAAGAAGTTGGCCGTGTCGAGGGTTATCCAGGGGATGAATTCTTTTGGTTCCGAATAGACAAGATGATTGCCACCCTACCCGCGGATCTACAAAAAGACCCGCAATCGTAAAGAATAACGCGCGTAAATCACGTAAGGAGAGTTTCAATGGATGCAGTACTCACAGGCCCGATGGCATTTGGCGCCCAAGAAACCGCAAAAACCACCGAAGATACTGTAATTGCAAATGAACTGATCGGCAGCGCCGGTGAGGCCTCAACCTTTCTTAAGGCGTTGGGCCACGAAGGCCGCTTGATGATCTTGTGCCACCTCAGCTCGGGCGAGAAAACCGTTTCTGAACTGGAAAAATTGTTGTCGTCGCGTCAGGCCTCGGTCAGTCAACAGCTTGCACGTTTGCGTTTAGAGGGCTTGGTTAATTACCGCCGAGATGGTAAAACCATCTATTATACTCTGGGCGATAAAAAAGCGATCCAGGCGATTGAGCTGGTTTACGAAATGTTCTGCAAGAACAAATAACCACATTTCAACAGCGCCGGACGTTCACAACAGGAAAGGTCTGGTATGCTGTCTTTTGGTGCACTTGCTGCTATTGCCGGTCTTGGTGGCGGAATTATTCTGGGCCTTGCCGGGCGCATGGGGCATTTTTGTAGTATCCGCGCCCTTGAACTGGCCATTTACGGCGACGATCAAACCCGCTTGCGCATGTGGGGTATCGCTCTTGGCGTGGCAATCATCGGTGTCTATGGCCTGAATTCTGCCGGCGAAATTGACCTTGCGGATTCCTTTTATCATCAAACCGTCTGGAACCCGTGGGCCAGTATCTTTGGCGGTCTGGTTTTTGGTTACGGCATGGCGATGGCCGGAAATTGCGGCTATAGCGCCCTTACCCGATTTGGCGGCGGCGATCTGCGCTCATTGGTGGTGCTGGTGGTGATTGCGATTTTCAGTTTCGTCACCCTGAACGGCCCCCTTGCAGCGCCGCGCCTTTGGTTATTGCCCGAACAACCCAAACATGAAGGCCTGAATTCTATCGCCTACACATTAGGCGATACCTTGGGCCTTGCCCCATTCCCCATTGCCTTTACCATTGCCACGGTTTTGATCCTGTGGGCGATTTCTTATGAAAAACTGCGCCATGACAAGGAACATATTCTTTGGGCTTGCGCCGTTGGCTTTGCGATTGTCATCGGCTTTTGGGGCACGGCAATTGTGCGCGACGTTAGCTTTGGGGAAATCTCGGTCGAAAGCTATACCTTCACCGCCCCCCTTGGCCGCACGCTTTTGTATATGATGACATCCTCCGCCGGCGGTGTCAGCTTTTCTGTGGGTGCGGTATCTGGCGTTGTCATTGGCTCGGCCATCGGCTCGGCGATCAAGGGTGATTTCCAATGGGAAGCCTGTGACGACCCGCGCGAATTGGGCCGCCAAGTGGGCGGCGCAGCGCTCATGGGCATTGGCGGGGTGATTGCCATTGGCTGTTCCGTTGGCCAAGGCCTATCCGCCTTTGCCACATTGGCCTATTCCGGCCCCGTAACCCTGACTGCAATTGCGGCAGGCGGTATTGTTGGCTTGCGCCAGTTACTGCACGGATTTGAACCGGATTAATCAAAAATTGACGATTTTATCTGGTGCCTTAACGTCTTTACCCCGATCACCAAAACCACCTCGGCCGCGCCGCCCCTCGGGATTGCCTTTTGTTTAACAGCCCCGGTAACGCCATAGTCGGGCACCTACACGATCCAACAGGGCAGAACGTGATGCTGCATGGCAAGGCACCGCAATAACACACAATGCGGGATCATCCGCTCTTGTTTCTAAAACGTTATGAATTCATTTGATAAACAACGGCACCATTATTGCACTACCGTTTTATACTTTCGTCAAGCGTGAACAAATCACATTCAGCCCTGTTGAACCGTCACCATATCTGTAACGCCATACCCGTTAAATCGCGTTACTGTTGCATGGGCATAAGCCCCCATACCAGAAAACAGCACATAATCGCCCTCGCTCAAATCATCAGGCAACATCACGGGCGCGGGCAATGTATCAAGGGAATCACAGGTTGGGCCAAACGCCTTGCGCGGCTGCAGCCCGTCGGTTTTTATCGCGCCATTATCGCCCATCACCCGCACACGATCCACCGTTCCCATTGATGGGCTTTCGCCAAACCCGCCATAAATGCCATCGTTTAAAAACACGCTCCCGTCATCGCGAACCGCCTTAACACGCGTGGCCAAAACAAAGGCGTCGGCCACCAAAGCACGCCCCGGCTCACACACCAGTTTCGGCGCAGCTTTTCCAAATGCTGATTGAACCGCTGTTTCAATGGCCGTAAATATCGGCACAAGATCCGGCGCGGTTTGGCCGCGGTGCGCAGCATATCCACCACCCGTGTTCAACCGCGCCAATCGCACACCTGCCCGCACCGCAACATCGGCACAAACCGAAATATAACTGACCCACGCCTGCGGATCAGCGCATTGTGTGCCGGGATGAAACGTGATCGACGGGTTAAACCCCAGTGCCGAAATCCGTTGCAACAATTCAACAACCCTCTCCGGCCCCGCACCAAACTTATCACCAAAATCATATTTCGCCCCCGCCACAGGAAGCGCAAGACGCGCGGTAATTTCCACACCATTTGCAGGCACAATCGCCGCGATTTTTTCAAGCTCCGACACAGAATCCACTGAATAGGACACTACACCAAAATCCATCGCGGCCCTGATTTCAGCGGGAGAGCGCACCGGATTATTATAGTGCAAAACAGCGCCTTTAAACACACCGCGCACCCGCGCCATTTCGGCCACCGAAGCCACATCAAACGCGCCAACCCCAACCGCTACCAGATTTTCGATCACCTCGGGCGCATCATTGGCCTTAACAGCATAACTCACCAAACCGGGATAGTTTTGCAAAAACAGATCCGCACTTTTCTTTAGGTTCTCGGGGATGAAAAAGAACATCGGATGGTCGGGCTGTTCGTGGTGAAGATAGGTTTGTGGGGTCGCCCAAATAGCTGGCGTGATGCTCATATCGGTATCCTTGTCCTGTTTGCCCCCTCATGGTGCGTGCTTGAATGGCCATTATCACTTGTTTATATAGTCATTTACTCGTATTATTTCGTCATATTTACGAAATGAAAGCCATATGGACGAAATAGACCAATCTCTTGTCACGCTTCTTGCCCAAAATGCCCGCACACCCGTTGCGACATTGGCGCGAAAACTGAATGTGGCCCGCACCACTATTCAGGCCCGCCTTGAACGGCTGGAACGCAACGGCACCATCACGGGTTATACGGTGAAACTTAACGACACCGTGCGCCAAAATCATATTCGCGCCACGGTTTTGTTGCAGATCGAGCCACGCGCCGCCCCTGCTGTAACCCAACGCCTGAAAACATATCCTCAGGTCGAGGTGGCCCATTCCACATCTGGCCGCTTTGATATGATCCTGCGTGTGGTTTGCCCCAGCACCAAAAATCTGGACGAAATCCTTGATACCATCGGGGCCATCAAAGGCGTTGTGCGTTCCGAAAGCCTGATTCAGCTGGCCACAAAAATTGATCGGGCCATTTAATTTTTACGTAAACTATTGAATAGATTACACTTTTAAAAAAATTCGATTTCTTAGGGATTAAATCAGCCCCCCGCGCTGTGTCTATTATATGCCGACCACAGATCGGCCTTATAAACCTAAGGAATATCAAAATGAAAAAACTTCTTTCTGCTGCCGCGATTGTCGCGCTTTCAACTGGCACCCTGTTTGCCGCCGCGCACGCCCCTGCTGCCAACATCCACACAATGGAAGTTGGCGGATCAATGATCTATACCGACGCCAAAGGCATGACCCTTTACACATTCGACAAAGACAAAACCGGCGTGTCCAACTGTAACGATGGCTGCGCGGTAAAATGGCCTCCGCTGATGGCCAATGCCAAAGCAATGGGTAACGATGATTTTTCCGTCATCACCCGCGCGGATGGATCCCGTCAATGGGCCTATAAAGGCATGGCGCTTTACACCTGGTTCAAAGACAAAGCCGCTGGCGACATAACAGGTGACGGCGTCAAAGGTGTTTGGCACGTCGCCAAGCCATAAGTCAGGCAATTGCCTATGCTTGCCAAACCTTGAATGTGTCCATTAAGGTAAGGCTGGGCGGGTCTGGTTTTCAGGCCCGCCCAAATAATTGCGGAGCAATATGTCAGAGTTTCAAACCCTGCTAAAAGACTGCTTGCCAGATCTTTGGCGCTATGCCTATTCGCTAACGCGCGATCGGGCATTGGCGGATGATTTAACTCAGGATTGCGCCGAACGGGCACTTAGAAAACAATCCCTTTGGAAGCAGGAAGGCGCGTTGAAACCGTGGTTGATGAAGATGTTGTTAAATATTTACCGCAATCAATTACGCACCACATCGCGTCGCCCGCAACTGGTGCCTATGGATGACCTAAATTATGATCCCGCCGCCCCCGAAGCATTGGAACAAAAGCTGGCCTTGTCGCAAACTGCCAGCGCCATGCAAAAATTGCCCGATGACCAACGCGAGGCGCTTTTGCTGGTTGTGCTCGGGGGTGTTAGCTATAAACAGGCCGCCGATGCGCTTGGAATCCCGCTTGGCACGTTGATGTCACGTCTTGGGCGCGCGCGTGCCAAACTTCGCGAATTAGCCAGTGACGCCCCAGCCTTAAAAGGTGCCGTATGACCGACACAAAAATCACCGATGATATGCTGCACGCCTTTGTAGACGGGCAACTTGATGACACCGATATGGCGCGGGTTGAGGCCTATCTGAACGACAATCCGGATCGCGCCCATGAGGTGGGTGAC
>CAMZKY010000158.1 GCA_947311455.1 uncultured Marinosulfonomonas sp.
ACCACGGGATTTCACCACGAGGCAATTTTTGGCTATGGTTTGGCAGCACTGTGTGCGCTGACATGGTCGGGCTATTCGGTTTATTCACGGCGCTTAGGCCACATTCCAACAGACAGCATCGCGGTGTTCTGTGTGCTTACCGCCATATTATCAGCCATCGCGCATTTTGCATTAGAAACCACGGTATGGCCGCAAACCGGTATCGCGTGGGCTTCTGTGGCCCTATTGGGCATCGGCCCTGTCGGGATTGCGTTTTATGTGTGGGATGTGGGGATGAAAAAAGGCAACATCCAAATTCTGGGGGTGGTATCATATGCAACCCCCTTGCTTTCGACAATCGTTCTTATCACGGCAGGCATTGCCGATCTGACGGCCGGATTGTTTGTTGCAGCGGCAATGGTATCGCTTGGGGCCATCATCGCCGCAACATCGCGTTAAGAATCTATGCGCCAGTCAGGGCGGTAATTTCTTCTTTGAGACGCAGTTTTTGTTTTTTCAGTGCCACAATATGCAGCGAGTCACTGGCGGGGCTTTGTTGTTCGGCCCGGACTGTGTTTGACAGGATTTCGTGTTTTCTCCGTAGCTCCTCTATACGTGAAGTTATGGACATTGGCGTTCTCCCTTAAGTTGTTGCGTATTTTTTCAATTCATCACAGAAAAAGGTTTCTGTCACCTATTCATTCTGGGTGCGCGTTATTCAGCCAGAAAACGCCAAATCCATTAAGCAAAAGTTAATATCAGGAAAAATAATCCAGCTTGGCTCCATGTCGTAGAACCGCACTGATTTCGTCTGTATAAGAATCCTGATCCACCGTATGCGCAGCCCCTTGATGCATCACCACCGGTGCCATCAACTGAAATGCGCCGCGTCCGGTTTTGCGGGCTTGCACGACCACCAGTTTCGCGGCGCGATGTTGGCGCGGCGCAAAGGGCAACACCTTGACCCCGCCCAAGCGGCTATCCATTGCGGCCAACAGCTCCCGCAGGCGCGCGGCATCAATGATTATGGTCATATATCCAAGCGGCTTTAAGCGCCGCACTGCAACATCTATCCACACTGCCAAAGACAGGTTTTCACCTCGCCCGATTTCGCGTCCGGTATCCTGCGCAGATTTACCATTTTTACGATTGAAATAGGGCGGGTTGGCAAACACATGATCGAAATTTTGCTGCATCAACGCGGCAGGCAACGCACTAATATCTGCACAATAGAACCGGAATTCACTGGCACATTCATCGCCATTATACTCGGCATTTTGCTGCGCCAATCCATAATAATTTTGCTGAACCTCAACACCCGTAATCGCAACACCCTTAACGCGCGCCGCCAAACACACGCTTGCCACCCCCACCCCAGAGCCAAGTTCAAGCGCGGTTTGGCCCGGTTGCATATTCACACACGCCGCAAGGATCACCGGATCAACCCCGGCCCGATAGCCGTGCTTGGGCTGCAAGATGTTCAAACGCCCGCTAAAAAACTGGTCGCGCGTTAATGTCGATCTATCAAAACCCATAGGCGCTAACCGCTCATATCTATGTTGTTGTCGCGTAAAATCACTTGGGCGATGAAATGGTCTTTGTCCCGAACCATCAAACGGCGCGGCAAAATGCCAATACCACCTTCGAGAACACTCATATTTACGTCCATTTCAAAGCAGTCTATACCCTCGCCTGAAAGAAGGGCTTTGGCAAATGCAATTGCGGTTATATCCGTGGTTTTCAATAGGGCTTTCATGGCAGGAACACTAACGAGACAATGACGAAAATGAAACTGGATTCGGCAAAACCACACGAGCGTTTGAACGCCTACTTGTCAGATGACATGCAGGCAGTGAATGATCTTATCCGTGATCGCATGGTCTCAAAACACGCGCCGCGCATTCCCGAAGTAACCGCGCATCTGGTAGAGGCGGGCGGCAAACGCTTGCGCCCGATGCTCACTTTGGCCGCCGCGCATTTGTGTGGTTATAACGGCCCGTTCCATGTGCATTTGGCCGCCACAGTTGAATTCATCCACACCGCCACGCTTTTGCACGATGACGTGGTTGACGAATCCAGTCAACGGCGCGGGCGGCCTACGGCTAACCTGTTGTGGGATAACAAATCCAGCGTGCTGGTTGGTGATTATCTGTTTTCACGCAGCTTTCAGTTGATGGTGGAAACCGGATCGTTGCAAGTGTTGGATATTCTGGCGAACGCGTCGGCTACCATGGCCGAAGGCGAGGTTCTGCAACTAACCGCCGCGCAAAACCTAGCCACCGATGAAAGTGTGTATTTGCAAGTTGTGCGCGGAAAAACCGCGGCGTTGTTTTCAGCCGCCTGTGAAGTGGGCGGAGTGATTGCCGATGCACCACAAGATCACATCAAGGCGCTCTATGATTACGGTGATGCACTTGGTATCAGCTTCCAGATTGTTGATGACGTGCTTGATTTTGCCGGAACCGATGCGGTAGGCAAAAACATCGGAGATGATTTTCGCGAGCGCAAACTAACCCTGCCGATGATTGCCGCGATTGCCAAAGCCGATGAAAGCGAGCGCGCCTTTTGGGTGCGCACCATTGAACGGGGTCGCCAGGAAGACGGCGATCTGGAAACCGCGATGCAGTTCATGCGTGATCACAGCGCGCTGGACTATGCCCAAACGCAAGCTGTTAATTGGGCTGAAAAGGCCAAATCCGCGCTTATGGTTTTGCCAGAATCAGAATTACGTCAAATGCTGATGGATATTGCCGATTACGTGGTGGCGCGGATCAGGTAAGGCGTGCGGGCTGCACCCACCAATCGGGATGATCATTAGATATTTTAGAGGCAGCTTTACGGGCCTGCGTTATCGTTTCAAACAGTGCAAAACAGGTGGCGCCCGATCCCGACATACGCGCCAAAAGCTGGTCTTTTTCGGCACTCAACACGTTTAGAACACGGCTAATTTCAGGGGCCGCATTTATTGCGGGGGCCTCTAAATCGTTGCGTTGTTGCGCCAGCCAACCTGCAAGGGATTGGGCCGTTTCAAAACCGGGCATACCAACGGGCATGGCATCATTATCTTTGGATTTCAGCCTGTTAAACACTTCCGGCGTTGATACCCCGACCCGTGGATTGACCAAAACACAGGCGATACTTGGTAAGGATTTGACCGGCGTTAGAACCTCGCCAATCCCGGACATACGCGTTGCAACACCTTGCATACAAACGGGAACATCCGCGCCCAATTGCAAAACATTGTCTGGTACATTCTGTTTGCGCAATGTGCAGATCGCTTTGATCGCGGCGGCAGCATCTGCCGTCCCCCCTCCGATACCCGCCGCTGTGGGCAGGTTTTTTTCTAATGCTAAGGCCAGATTGGTTTGATTTAAAAATTGCGCCGCCTGTAGAACAGAATTGCGCGCATCGCTTGGCGCGCCTTTGGATTCCGGCCCCGAAACTGTCAGGGTTGCACCCGCGGCATCACGCACACTGACCCAATCACCGACATCGGCAAACATCACAAAGCTATCAAGCAAATGATAGCCGTCTTTACGTTGCCCTGTAACATGAAGCGCCAGATTGATTTTGGCGGGCGCGAAAACCTTAACCGCCATCTGCAGCAACATCTGTGGGATCCTGACCCTCTTCGATCAAAACCGCATCAAGCCCCAGTTCAAGTTTCTGGCGAATCCGGACCGCATCTTTTTCTTCCGGATCAAATGAAAGTGCGCGTCTCCATTGAAAATAGGCCTCGCGCTTGCGTCCGACAGCCCACAAAGTATCACCCAGATGATCCGTGACAATCGGATCAACCGGCATCAATTTGGCCGCCTTCAGCATCATTGGCGCGGCCTCATCGTATCGTTTCAAAAGATAGTATGCCCAGCCAAGTGAATCGGTGATGTAGCCGCTGTTTGGCTGCAATTCGACCGCATGTTCGATCAAGGTCAAAGCCTCGTCTAGATTAATCTTCTTTTCCAGCATGGAATAACCGAAATAGTTTAGTATTTGCGGCTGATCTGGGTTTAGCTTCATAGCGTAGCGAAAATCGGCTTCGGCTTTGTCCCACTTATCCGTGCGTTCATACGAAATGGCGCGGGCATAATAGAGGAACCAATCCCGATCTGTGGGGTTTGCATTCAATTCAACGGCTTTGGAATAGGCAACGGATGCCAGTTCATATTGTTTATCGGCCCGCAGCGCATCACCAAGACTGGAATGCACCGAAGATTTTTCAGGATACGTTTTGGCCAGTTGATTAAGCACCTCAATGCTGGCCTCAATTTTTCCGGATTGACGCAAGGCTTTGGCGCGGCCCAGTTCCGCCAGATAATAATATGAATGGTCGCGCGGCACCGAATTGTAGGCCTCGATCGCCAAATCAAAACGTTTCATTGTTTCAAGCAAATCAGCACTAAGCAACGTGGCTTGAACATGTGACGGGTCAAGATCTTGAGCCATGCGCGCATAAATCAAAGTATTGCTATTGGCGGCTTCGCCATCCAGCGCATTGGCAATTGTAAAGAAAACCTCGGCCATGCCTTTGCGCGCGGTATCAGCGGCAGTAAATTTGATTGTTTCGCCTTTTTCCAAGGCGGCACGCATCTTTTTCACCAACGGATTATCAAGATTGGTAAAAACCTTATCCAACATCCTGATCGCATCATCATTGCGTTTAAGCGCGCTTAATATTTGTGCGTGCGCCATTGCGCTTTGCAGCGACACGCGAAACCCATCATTGCCTTTGGCTGCGAAAAGCGCTTCGGCATCATCCAAACGGCCCAGTGTAGCCAGCGCAAGGGCTTTGTTATAGCGGCCAATATCGCGCGCACCTTGATCACCGATCACAGCATCAAAATCGTCAATGGCCCCCGTGGCATCACCGGCCCCCACTTTGGCCCACGCAGTAATCAGGCGATCAACTAACAGTCCGATGGTGCCGCCCGATTCAATCTTTTCCGAAACCGTGGTAAATTCGCCTTTTTTCACCAAATCAACCACAATCACCATATTGGCCAGCTGGCTGTCCAGTTTGTCGGCCTGCATTTTACGGGCAATGCTGACGGCTTTATCAATCTGGCCCAGGCCAACAAATGACAAAAGCGCATTTTCCAACAAAATCGGATTGCTTTGATCATAGGCCAAGGCACGGGTGAAATACTGTGCAGAGGCGGCGAAATCGGCGTATATGCTAGCCTGACGTGCCGCAAGATACGCACCAGACAATCCCTCGGACAATCCTGCTGTGGCCGTTGCAAGGCTAAGGGCCACAGCAAAGGAGGTGGATTTAAAAACGGAGAGTGTCCGGAATGTCATGGGCAAAGAACCTTTTTCAATATCTTGTTAAACACAGCTAATGCTTTGCCCACGCCAAATCAATGCAGACTATCCTTACCGCCCTAACAAATGCGTTATCCCGCCGCTCTTTGGCCCTTACGGTTACCTTCGCGACCGAAGAGTGCCCGTTAGGGCACGATGAGGTTTGCTTACATATTCGGGTAATTTGGCCCATCACCCCCTTGCGGTGTTGTCCAGGTAATATTGCCACTCGGATCTTTGATATCGCAGGTTTTGCAATGCACACAATTCTGAAAATTAATCTGAAAACGCGGCTCTTTTCCGGCTTCTTCGATAATTTCATAAACCCCGGCAGGGCAATAGCGTTGTGCGGGTTCGTCAAATTCCGGCAAGTTTACTGAAATAGGAAGCGACGGATCTGTCAGCACCAAATGGCAAGGCTGGGATTCTTCGTGGTTTGTCATCGCGAAACTAACATTTGTCAGCCGATCAAATGACAGCTTGCCGTCCGGTTTAGGATAATCAATCCGTTTGAAATTTGCGGCCTTGCCCGTGGCTGCAGCATCGGATTTGCCGTGCTTCCATGTGCCCAGCGGGTTCCATCCCGTTAAATTGGCAACCCACATATCAAACCCGCCCAGCATCAAAGACGGCATCATGCCCAGCTTTGACCAGATCGGTTTTACATTGCGCACGCGCTTCAAATCTTTGGCAACAGGGCCGGAGCGCAGATCATTATTATAGGCTGTCAAATCATCGCCCGAACGCCCGTCTTTGATCGCTGCAACCGCCGCTTCGGCAGCAGCCATGCCCGAGAACATGGCGTTGTGATTGCCTTTGATCCGCGGAACATTTGTAAGCCCGACGGAACATCCAAGAAGCGCCCCCCCCGGAAACGAGGCTTTGGGTAAGGATTGCCAGCCGCCTTCGGTAATCGCGCGCGCACCGTAAGCCACACGTTTACCGCCTTCCAGCAATTCGGCAATCATTGGGTGATGTTTAAAGCGCTGGAATTCATTATAGGGTGAAAGGTAGGGGTTTTGGTAATTCAAATGCACCACAAACCCAACATAAACCTGATTGTTATCAAGGTGATAGACAAAAGAGCCACCCCCGGCATTTTTACCTAAAGGCCAGCCCATCGTGTGGGTGACGGTGCCTTCGCGGTGTTTCTTGGGGTCAATTTCCCAAATTTCTTTCATGCCGATACCAAATTTGGCTTCATCTGCATCCGCATCAAGATTATATTTGGCAATCACTTCTTTTGAAAGGCTGCCGCGCACCCCCTCCGAGAGGAACACGTATTTGCCATTTAAAACCATGCCCGGCTCATAGGCGGCCGATGGCGTGCCATCGGCATTCAGGCCAAACTCGCCAGCCACAACACCCGTAACCTGTCCGTCATCACCATAAACAAGTTCAGAACAGGCCATGCCGGGGAAAATTTCAACGCCCATGCTTTCGGCCTGTTCGGCCATCCAGCGGCAGACATTGGCCATCGAAACGATGTAACAGCCGTGATTATTCATCAGAGGAGGCATCGG
>CAMZKY010000159.1 GCA_947311455.1 uncultured Marinosulfonomonas sp.
GCTCGGGCGGCAACGTGCTGCTGCTGGATGAGCCGACAAATGATCTGGACGTGGAAACCCTGCGCGCGCTGGAGGATGCATTGGTCGATTTCGCCGGCTGCGCCGTGGTCATTTCGCACGACCGGTTCTTCCTTGATCGGATTTGCACACATATTCTAGCATTCGAGGGCGATGCGCATGTAGAATGGTTTGAAGGCAATTTCGAGGATTATGAAGAAGACAAGAAACGTCGTTTGGGTGCCGATGCGCTGAAGCCAACACGGGTGAAGTTTAAGAAGTTTGTGAGGTAGGAGGAATGGCAAGAACTTACTGGAATGAGAAAGCTAGTCTGGGAATTTGCATTGATTGGTTCGGACCATATAAAACCTTTAAAAAGTTCAAAAGCGACATCGAATGCGAAGATGTGGGGACAAAAGTATTATATTTTGCCGAGTGCAAAAAAGGATCCCCAATTTATGTTGGCCTCACTGAAAAAGCCTCTGGACGTTTCAATAACCATCCAATCATGCAAGGTTTAGGCGAGAATGATAGCGCAAATTATTGGTTTGGCGTGATAAATAGCCAAGGTAAGTCGGGTAGGCGAACAAAAAAGGAGAACACACGAAAATCTACAGCTGCCGATCTTGATCAAGCTGAGAGGGCATTGATAAATTGGCTTTCTCCTAAAAGAAACAAGCAAAAAATAACCAGCCACCCAGGGCAAACTGTCTCTATATACAATCGGTTTTTCACTAAAAAGAAAGCGAATCCTAGGCGTGGGCCAAAAAGCTTGCCAACACTTTTATTGTATAATTGGATTTCAGACGAATATACGAGCGTATTTCATAAGCGTAGTGGCAAACTTTAGTGCGGGGTTTACCCCGCCATTCCGTATAACAAAAAACACGGCGTTTACGGCAATCGTTGCAACGGCGGGGTGAACCGCCCTACGCCTTATTTCAGACCTTGCACTTCACTCCCATGCCGCGCCATTCCGGCGAAATGGCTCCACGGGCGATTTCACGATGCAGGGATGAAAACGGCCAATCTACCGCCCGTTCCACAAACCCATGTTTCACCGGATTACCCCAGCAATATTCCAAATGGTTGCGATAATCGCGTTCATCCCGAATACAATGCTCCCAATAGCGGCGCTGCCAAATTCCGGCATCCCCTTTTCGATTCTTACTTGGAGATCGTAGGGTGGGGTTCCACCCCACCGTTTGACCAATTTTCTGATCATCGGTGGGGTATAACCCCACCCTACGATTTGATTTCACCTGCCGTGTAAACCGCGCTTTGATTGCGCCCCATCGTGTTGAAAAATCCGCATCACCTTTGGGCATTGTCCACACCGCATGGATATGATCCGGTAATATAACAATGGCATCACAGACAAACGGGCGTTCCCGCATCGTCACCGAAAACGCGGCGCGCAATTCATCGATGTGATCCGTCAGCAAAGCCTTTCCTTTTTGGGCAAGGTTCACGGTAAAGAAATAACTGGCCCCTGTAACACGGGCGCGACGATAATTTGACATGACAGCAGGCTAACCGGTCACGATAAACCCCGCGTTCACTATGAAATATCAATACCTTTGGGAAAACCCGCGCGCTATCCCGCCGTGCGGCGCAACCGGATCACCACATCAACTTTGCTAATTTCGGCCCCTTCGGGTGCATCCGGAAGATTGCAAATCTCAAGCTGTTCGCGCGGGGCATCTATCAATTCCTGACTATCTTCCCAAAAGAAATGCGGGTGGTCTGACATATTGGTATCAAAATAGCTTTTCGCCCCGTCCACCATAATTTCACGCAACAATCCTACTTCGCAAAAGGCGCGCAATGTGTTGTAAACGGTGGCCAAAGAGACCTTTTCGCCATCCGTGACGGCGGCATCATACAGGCTTTCGGCAGTCACATGGCGATCATTGCCATCGCCAACCAAAAGCCGCGCCAAAGAAAGGCGTTGGCGCGTCGGGCGCAGACCTGCACCTTTTAACCATTCGGTGCCGCGTTGGTTTTCAATCGGTATCATCGTCAATATCCAGTTTTTTTTCGTGTATATAGACGCAATTCGCCACCAGTTTCAATTGCAAATCAGTCGCAGTAAAATCAACATCTTGTGCAACGCCACCCTTGCCACCTCTTGGGGTGGAATGATAGGGGTTAGGGAAATAGGTTTACCACTCAAAACGGGGGAATAAACTGCATGGCCAACTATCCAAGTAGTTTCGACAAAGACGATCTGATTAAATGCGCCAACGGCGAGCTGTTCGGCCCCGGCAATGCACAATTGCCGTTGCCACCAATGCTGATGATGGATCGCATCACCGAAGTGTCCGCCGACGCGGGCGAGTTTGGCAAAGGCCACATTCGGGCCGAGTTTGATATCCATCCTGACCTCTGGTTTTTCCCCTGCCATTTCCCCGGCAACCCCGTGATGCCGGGCTGTCTGGGCCTTGATGGATTATGGCAGCTCACAGGTTTCAATCTGGGCTGGCGCGGCATGCTGGGCCAAGGGTTTGCCGTGGGTGTGGGCGAAGTCAAATTTTCCGGCATGGTTACACCAGAAACAAAAATGATCACCTATCAGGTTGATTTTCATCGGGTTATTGACCGCCGCCTGAAAATGGGTGTTGCCAACGGGTTGATTTTTGCCGACGGTGAACAAATCTATTCCGTGAAAGACCTGAAAGTCGGTCTAGCCACTAAAGAAGAAAAATAACAGGAGATCGCCATGCGTCGCGTCGTCATCACAGGGATGGGCATTGTGTCCTCCATCGGGAATAATGTTGAACAAGTCACCGCCGCTTTGCGGTCAGGCAAATCAGGCATTGTTGCTTCGCCTGAATATGCCGAAAACGGGTTTCGCAGCCAAATCCACGGCATGCCGCAGATTGATCTGAAAGAACATATCGGCAAACGTGATCTGCGCTTTATGGGGCCTGGTGCGGCGTATAATTTCATTGCCATGGAAGAGGCGATCAAGGATTCGGGTTTGGAAGAAAGCGACGTTTCCAATCCACGCACGGGTTTGGTGATGGGGTCTGGCGGCCCGTCCACCTCGAATTTCTTTCAAGCCCATAAAATCGTTAAAGAAAAAGGCGCGCCAAAACGTATGGGGCCATTTATGGTGACGCGCTGTATGTCGTCCACCAACTCGGCTTGCCTTGCCACTCCCTTTAAAATCAAGGGTGTAAACTACTCCATCACCTCGGCCTGCACCACATCTTTGCACTGTATGGGCAACGGGGTTGAGCAAATCCAGTTTGGCAA
>CAMZKY010000160.1 GCA_947311455.1 uncultured Marinosulfonomonas sp.
AGGGGCCATATTCCAATACATCAACGGCTTTTACAATCCACGTAGACGGCATTCATCGCTGGGCGGGAAAAGTCCCTTGGCATTTGAAAGAAAGGCAGCTTAAATGAGTTAAGAGACCGGAACGTAAACGGGACAAGACCACCTGCGCATCAACACGGTTTTCTTCCTGCAAAACCAGTGGCGCAAATTCCACATCTTCTGGCACCGCTGGTAAAACCAGCTTACCTTCTCGTGCCATCCGCCGCCATTCAGATAGATGGGTCGGTTGCAAATCATACCGACGCGCAGCCGCGTTCACTGTCGCACCTTCTACTAGCGTCTCCGCCACAATCCGACCCTTCAAATCATCCGGTCAACGCCGCTGGCCCCGGGGGCCGACGATCAAATCAATCTCACTGATAAACTCCGTTGAGCGCTCCATGGAGAAACTCCTTTCCAAACTAGAAGATAGAACTGAATCGCAGATCATGGCATCAAGCGTAAGGTGGGGGCGGGACAACGCTTACGATTAAAACCACGACGGGGCGCGGGCGATCAATATCCACGGCGCGCTGGACTTCGAAAATTTCGATACGCCGCTTATCGCGCCAGCCACCATGGATGGCGTCAGTGCTGTGCAATAATTGGCCAAAATCGAGACTCGAAACCCCGAAAAACGCATTATTCACGTGATTTGGGACAACGCAGCCTACTATAAAGGCCGGATGTCAGAGTGTTTCTGGCGCGCAAAACCTGCCGCATCCACCTGATCCAGCTGCCGCCCTACTGCCCGCATCTCAACCCCGCTCTCAGGCATGTAAACATGCCTTGCCGCGCAGCGATAGAGCGCCTCGGGGCCGTCATGCACCGCCACGTCACCCACAACCGATGTTACCCAACGCAAGCCAAATTTGCTGCCGCAATCCTGAAGTTTTTCCGCGAAACCATGCCCAAATACTGGCGCGACTTCCGAAGCCAAGTCACCGATAACTTCCGCATAATCTCAAACCAAAACTTTCGAGTTTTGGAGTGAGTGCGGTATAGTTCCCTTGCGGGAATCGAATATTCATGTATTCTAATTTATTATTAGAATGCTGTTGGGAGGCGCGTTTCATGACTTTTGTTCGAAATATTTTGGCTATTTTAGGCGTAATTGCAATCGGCATCGCCGTTTGGGTTGGGCCGTCGATTTGGAAATATAAAACAGCATTTGACGGGTTTGATGACAAGGCTTTTGACATCTATAAAGCTATGTTTGATCGTTTGATCGAAACAGGCAATTCGGCGGCAGCAACGGTGATCAAAGTAAAAGTTGGCGAAGATCTAACCTTTGAAGAGGTCGACGAATCGATTCAGAACATCGCAAACGAGCGTAATATCAAAGGTGTCGGAACGCTACCATTGGGCGATCAGGTTGCGGCGATGCAAGGCAAAACATGGCGCAAGCTTAAGATTTACTTGTATTGCAACCCTTTGACTGCTGCGAAAATGGTGGAACACGATATCACCTATGCGGCCTATCTGCCCTGCCGCGTGTCATTGGTCGAAGATGAAAATGGCGATCTTTGGATCACCACGCTGGATATGGATATGATGATCCACGGCGGCAAAACCTTACCGCCCGAGTTGTTGAAAGAAGCGCTAGAAGTGCAGGAAACCATGAACCAGATTTTGCACCGCGCCGCCGAAGGCGATTTTTAGAAATCTGTAAACAAGCAAGTTTTGGCGAGGCTTTTTTAAGGCCTCGCCTTTTATTCTTATGCCTTGGGCGTAGCAAGCTGATCCCATGCTTCGAGGGCCTTGGCCGCATACATCAGGGCAGGCCCACCGCCCATCTGGATATTCATTGCCAGAACATCGGCCAATTCTTCTCGGGTGCCGCCATTACGTTTTAGGGCTTCGATGTGAAAGCCGATGCAAGGTTCGCAGTGATCGGATATTGCGATGGCAATCGCCAAAAATTCCTTGGTTTTCACATCCAAAACGCCGTTGTCTTTCACGGCTTTGCTGAGGGTGCCAAAGCCGGCTGCGGTCTCGGGAATAAGCTTATTCATTTCGCGAATTTTCGCGCGCATGTCGCGATTATGATCTTTCCAGTCCATGACTGAGTCCTTTAATTGTTTCAAAGGGTTTATAGCGGGTAATTGAGTGGCTACTTTGATGCGGATCAAACGAATTCAAAAAAGAGAATATGTTACAAAAAGCGAGAAGCGCTTAGCGCCTTTACTGTTTTAACCCCAATTTCCAATGGCTTACCCAAAATCAGCTGCGCAATCAGCTTGCTGGCGGCAGGGGCGGATTGAAAGCCATATCCACCTTGACCTGCCAGCCAGAAAAAGCTGGAGTCAGCATTATCCGCCCCAATAACAAGCGTTTGATCAGGGGCAAATGTGCGTAAACCTGCCCATGAATGCTCAAGACGGGTAATCGGCTCTGTAACCATCTCGCTATATCGCTCTAGCCCTTCGGCCAATACCATGTCATCGGCCCATGCATCATGGGGGGCAACCGGCTGCGCTTCCGAGGGGGAAATGATGTAACTGCCTGCCTCTGGTTTGGCATACCAGCGTTCATTTACCCCATCCATAAAGGGCCATTTAGAAACATCGTGGCCACCTGGCGCCTTGATCTTGGCCATCGAACGTTTGTATGGTTGAAATCCTAAGGGATTGATATTACACATTTTTGCAACCTCATCGACCCATGCGCCAGCGGCGTTGATCAAAATGGTGGCCGTGAACTCTTGCGAGGGCGTTTGCACTGTCCAACCGGACTTGGTTTTTGTGGCTTTGGAAACCTGACTTTTAGTGTGAATTTTAACGCCGTTCATCCGTGCTTTGGTTGTGTAGTTTTGCAGCAGACGATCTGCATCAAGATCAAAAACATCAGGGCGATAGGCGGCAAAGGCAGTGTTGGTTGGATGCAAAATTGGGACATATTTGCGGGCTTGAGCAGTACTGATTTCGGTCATGCCAAACTTGGTGGCTTCCCCAACAAAATCGTCACGTTCTTGCGGACGGGCAACCATCAATATACCGCGTTCTGAAAGCACGCCGCCATCTGCATTTGTATGGTGATCTTTGCTGGCGTAATTCAATTCACGCACAATCGAATTGCCGTAATCCTCTAAAAACATCGCCGCAGAGCGACCCGAGGCGTGATAACCAAGATTTGGTTCAGTCTCCAACAAGGTGACTGAGGCAAACGGCGAAATTTCAGCTGCTGCGGATAGTCCTGCGATTCCGCCGCCGATGATGATTATATCTGTCATAGGTTTAGAATGGCACGGGAATTAGGCAAGGAAAAGCCCAGATTGAACAATCTGATTCCCAGATACCAAATTAAGCATGTTTTTGGGTTTTCCTAGAAAAATTAACCTTTTGTTAGCACATTGTAAGGTGTGGGAATAAGGTAAGAACATGCAAAAAACCGTTATGGTGATATGGGTGGTGTGGATCGCATCCGTATCTGGCGCAGCGACAAATAATGTGCGTATCATTGATGGTGATACTGTTGACGTAAATGGGGTGCGTTATCGGCTGGAAGGCATTGATGCGCCCGAAATTAGCCAACAGTGCCGCGCCTATTCCGGAACGTGGGAATGTGGCAAAGCTGCGCGTAACGCACTGGAGGATATGACCACCGGAAAACAGGTTGAATGTGTAGGTGATCAAACGGATTATTATGGTCGTGTATTGGATATTGTTTTGCTGACGGTCGCGATTTGAATGCAGATATGGTTCGGCAAGGTTATGCGTGGGCCTTTCGTAAATATTCGGCGACCTACATTCCAGAAGAGATGATTTCACGCAAAATTAAAAGTGGGATATGGCAGGCAAAAACCCAAACCGCGTGGGAATACCGTGCACAAAAATGGCAGGCGGCTGAACAAATAGCGCCAAATGGATGTTTGATAAAAGGCAATATCTCCAAGAACGGCAAGATTTATCATATGCCGTGGTCAAAATGGTATTCACGCACAAAAGTAACCACCAGCAAAGGCGAGCGTTGGTTTTGCAACGAGGCCGAAGCGCGCGCCGCGGGGTGGCGCGCTGCGCTATAGTTTAGCCCAGATTTGGCACGGCCCCCGGGGCCTGGCGAACCTGGGCAATACCCATTTTCATGCCGTCGCCAATACGGCGTGCCAGCATCACCCATGGATGTGCGGCTTCAGGCGGCAGGGTTTTGTAGGCGACCTCCTCAAACAAATCCAGCCAGATCGGGAAGTGTTCGGGCATCACGGTTGAGGTGCGCATGTGCACCTGTTGGGGAAAACCGTCATAACCGCGTTCATGCAGGATTGCGTTGCGCCAAAAGCTGGCAATTTTTTCCTCGTGTTTGGGCCAATCATCGATGTGTTCATCAAAAATCGGGCCCAGAACGGGATGCGCGCGCACCTCGTTGTAAAAGGCATCCATTTGGTCTGTAATTTGTTCAGCTGTCACTGGAAAACGGGGGGGCATGGCGTTCATCAGAATATCCTTTGGTATGTCTTACTATTATAATTAGGTATTCCTTTGCAGCACTGCAAGCGCGGGATTGTCGCGCTTGCAGGTCTTTGATCAAGGCCTATCATCTTTCAAACGCCAAGGCTCATTTTGCTCCAGATAGGATTCTTGTACTGGTGTCAGGGTGATATCCTCATATCCAGAAATCATTGGTTTCACATGGGCGCTAAAGCCTGAGCCGATGGTTAACAGGTAAAGATGCACAATGATAAAAGCGGCAACGATATAACCCGACAGCAAATGAAGGTTGGCAATGATGTTCATATACAGACCCGCATTTGGCAGATGTTCCCAGAAATTATAGGTCATATATAGAATGCCTGTGCTCCAAACCAATGGAAAAATCACCATTTTCAGGCCGAAATAAGCCAAGATTTGTAAGGGATTGTGTTTGCGCCAAATCACCTTTTTATGGGGATGCTGCTCGCCGTGAAACACGCCCCAACCGTAAAATTTTATCACCTCTACAAGCCCATCAAGGGTTGGGACAAATTGTTTCCATGTGCCTGTGGTGAACAGCCAAAACGTGGCAAATATCCAAAGCAGTAATAAGGCCAGCGCGGCAATTGTGTGGATCGCGGATTCAATTCGCCAGTGCAACTTAACCGACGGTATAAGACGTGAGGCAGCGATGCCCATGTGTCGATCACCGTCGAAGTAAAGGAGCACAAATGCGAGCCTACCACCGCCTCACTGAGGAAGCG
>CAMZKY010000161.1 GCA_947311455.1 uncultured Marinosulfonomonas sp.
CTCTACCCGTCAGTATTCGCAGCTTCTGGATGCGGCGGACAGCCCGATAAATGCACCCCTTGCCGCGGTTTTGGATGTCTCAGGCGTTGAGCTGATTGCAAATGGTAAAATCACCCGGGAAAGCGGTGAAGTGGGCGAAGGGCTGACAGGCCGTTTGCTGTTTGGCCAGCTGGAAAACGCTACAGGGTTTCGCGCTGGCGATTTCGTAACTGTGCGCGTTGCCGCACCAAAATTATACAGAGTTTTTGTGCTGCCTGCTGCGGCGGTAGATACGGCGAAAACAGTTTTGATCGTGGCGCAAGACAACCGGATAAAGGCTGTTAAAGTGGAGGTTTTGCGCAAGCAGGGCAATGATATCATTGTGCGCGCCCAAAACCTTGCCGGGCAAAAAATCGTTGCAGAACGCACCCCGCTATTGGGGGAAGGGATCAAAGTTAAACCGATTGAAAAGGGCACCCTCCCCCCGGCAAAGCCTGAAATGCTGACGCTATCGGATGAACGCCGTGCAAATCTGATTGCCTTTGTTCAGGAAGATAAACGCATGCCCCAAGAGTCCAAAGACAGGCTATTGGCGAAATTGGCAAAACCCGAAGTGCCCGCGCGCGTTGTCGAACGGCTTGAAGCACGGATGGGCGGTTAGGATATGGCTGCAGCGCGTAAAACCATGGTGGACGGGTTGCTATCCTACTTCACCCGCCACAGCACCGCTGCAAATCTATTGCTGGTGATCATGTTGGCGCTTGGCTTGGCGGCCTTGCCAAAAATGCGGGCGCAATTTTTCCCCGATATTATTATCGACAGTGTCACCGTGACAATGGCGTGGCAGGGGGCGGGGGCCGAAGATGTGGATTCGGCCATTGTGCAGGTTTTGGAGCCGGCGCTGTTGAATGTGGAAGGTGTGGTCAGCTCTAGTGCATTTTCACGCGAAGGGCGCGCCGTGGTTAGCCTTGAGTTTGAAAACGGTTGGGATATGGCGCGCGGCACCGATGATGTGCAAAGTGCGGTTGATGCGATCACCTTATTTCCAAGCGAGGCGGAAACCCCGAAAGTGCGCCGTGGATCATGGCGGGATCGGGTGACAGATGTTGTTATCACCGGCCCCGTTGCCGTTGAACAGCTGGGGCGTTTTTCCGACGAATTTGTCACGCGCCTGTTTGCCCAAGGGGTTACGCGCGCCACCATTCGCGGCGTGGCCGCCCCCGAAACGATTGTCGAGGTTACCAGCGTTGATTTGATAAAGTTCAACGTTACCATGGCACAAATCTCTGCCGCAATCGCCGAAGAAGCCGCCGCCGATCCTGCGGGTGATGTGGCCGGCGCCAATGCGCGGGTGCGCACGGGCATTGCCAAACGCAGCGCCGACCAGATTGCGGCGATTGTGCTGCGCACCAATGCTGACGGATCGGCCCTGACAATCGGTGATGTCGCGCGCATACGTGTCGAAGGGATTAACCGCCAGCGGGCTTATTATGTGGGAGAACATCCGGCGATTTCCATCCGCGTTGATCGCTCCGATCAAGGCGACGCGATTAAAATTCAGGCCAAAGTTGAAAAAGTGGCCGAAGATCTGATGCAGATCCTGCCGCCTGATGTAAAAATCGATCTGATCCGCACGCGGGCCGAAGCCATCAGCAGCCGTTTGAAAATGATGATTGAAAACGGGCTGTCGGGGTTGGGGCTGGTGGTGGTCTTATTGTTCCTGTTCCTGAATGCGCGCACTGCATTTTGGGTGGCTGCTGGCATTCCTGTGGCCATGCTGACAACGATTGCACTGATGTATGCGGCGGGGCTTACGATCAATATGATTTCCTTGTTTGCGCTGATTATCACCCTCGGGATCGTGGTGGATGACGCGATTGTGGTGGGGGAACACGCCGATTATCGTGCCCGTGATTTGGGCGAAGGCCCGATTGAGGCCGCCGAAAACGCTGCCAAACGCATGGCCGCACCAGTATTTTCCGCCACCATCACCACGATCATTGCTTTCTTTAGCCTGATTGTGGTCGGCGGCAATATGGGCAGCTTGATTGCCGATATTCCGTTTACCGTCACGGCGGTTTTGCTGGCGTCATTGATGGAATGCTTTTTGATCCTGCCAAAACACATGAGCCACGCCTTGGCCCATTCCAACAAAGAACACTGGTATGACTGGCCGTCGCGCCTGGTGAACCGCGGCTTCGGCTGGTTTCGACGGGTGGTGTTTCGTCGCGCGATGAAACTGGTGGTCTGGGCGCGTTATCCGGTGTTGGCGGGGGCGGTTGTTTTGCTGGCACTGCAGGCCAGCCTGTTTATCAAAGGCGAGGTTGCGTGGCGGTTTTTCAATGCGCCCGAGCGTGCCTCGGTTTCGGGCAATTTCGCCATGGCTGACGGGGCCACGCGCAATGACACCTTGGCAATGATGCGCGAAATGCAACGGGCCACCGAGGCATTAGGTAAAAAATACGAGGCCGAATATGGCCGCAATCCGGTGGATTACATAGTGTCGGAAATCGGCGGCAACACCGGGCGCGGCCTGTCCGGTGTGGAAACCAAAGATAACACATTGCTGGGATCAATTGCGATTGAGCTGATTGATCCCGATCTGCGGCCTTATTCTTCGTTCAAGTTCATCGGCGATTTACAGGACGAGGTGCAAAAACACCCCTTGGCCGAGATCGTCAGCTTTCGCGGGATGCGCCAAGGCCCAAGCGGTGGCGGGATTGACGTGGAGCTGTATGGCGCAAACGCGCAAACCCTGAAATCCGCCGCCGAATCCTTGAAAACCGCGCTGGCGCAATATGGCGAAGTGAGCGGCGTTGAAGACAGCTTGGCCTATGACAAATCCGAATTGGTGCTGGATTTAACCCCGCAGGGGCAGGCGCTTGGATTTACCATTGATGATCTTGGCCGTGTGCTGCGCCACCGGCTAAACGGGATCGAAGCCGCAACCTATCCCGACGGCGCGCGTTCAGCGGCGATACGGGTGGAACTGCCCGAAGATGAAATCACCGCCGATTTTCTGGATCGCGTGCAGATGCGCACCAAGGCCGGAAAATACGTACCCTTGGCCGATATCGTTTCGGTACGCAGCCAATCGGGATTTTCCACCGTGCGCCGCGAAAACGGTATTCGTTTGGTCACCGTGACAGGCGATATTTCAGATGAGGACGCAAAGCGCGCCGAAGAGGTGATGGGAGAAATCCGCGACACTATTTTGCCCGGCATCGAAAGCCGCTTTGGAGTTGCCTCTAAACTATCCGGTCAGGCTGAAGACGAGCGCGAATTCCTGTCGGATGCGGCTATCGGGTTTGGCCTGTGCCTGATCGGGATTTTCCTGACGCTGGCTTGGGTTTTCTCGAGCTGGACACGGCCAATTGTGGTAATGGCGATTATTCCGTTCGGGTTGGTCGGCACGATTTACGGCCATATGGCGTGGGATGTGCCTTTGTCGATGTTCACCGTTGTGGGAATGATCGGCATGACAGGGATCATCATCAACGATTCGATTGTTTTGATCACCACCATCGATGAATACGCTGCCGAGCGCGGCTTGATCCCCGCGATCATTGACGGCACTTCGGATCGTTTGCGCCCTGTTTTGTTAACCACGCTGACCACCGTTTTAGGCCTAATGCCCTTGCTATACGAAACCTCGACCCAAGCGCAATTTTTGAAACCAACGGTCATTACACTGGTGTACGGGCTGGGGTTTGGCATGGTTTTGGTGCTGCTTGTTGTCCCTGCCTTGTTGGCGATGCAACGCGATTTCAGCTGTCAGTTTAGCGCACTACGCCGTGCAATCCGCGCACCGCGCAAAAGCCGTATCGTGGGCATAATGACAGGATTGGGGATTGCCGGAAATATGGCAGCGTTTGTTGTGACGATTGGGTTTGTCATCGCCACGGGGGCCATTTGGACGCCGCTGGCCACTGTTTTGAAATTGTCTGCGGACGGCACAAGCAGCCTGACATTAGCGTTTGTGATATTCGCCGCCAGCGCCGCTGGTGTCGCGATGCTGGCGTTTTTCTTGGGTGCTGTGATTACAATGCTATCGCGGCCAAAACCGTAAAAAGCTTAGAATGCCGCGACGCCTAGATCGGCCTCGATTGCATCATTATAAATCGTGCGCTCGCGCACCCCGGGATAGGTAGCGAATTGTGCCATGGCTTTCTTAGGGTAGAAGGTATTTTTCATATCTTCAAACCCCGATAAGCGCGCCAGAATTGCGGTGATGCTTTTGGTGCAATAGGCCTTTGGCACAGCCCCGTATCCTTGAACCTCGCGCAGCGCTTGCTCGGCCACTTCGGGGGATACTTCGATTGTTTGGATCACCGTATAAAATGTGGGCCGTGTATGATAATCAATATAGTTGGCAACCACCCGTGGCGTGATCCCGTAATGCACATCATTGCGTTCGGGAATTGCCGGATTCCACCATGTACCAGCAGGATCAAACAACACGCGCTGCGACGCGTTAATCATCATACCCAGATGCGCACCGGATTTGTTGCGCGTGTTGATGATTGTAAACAACGTGATCGAAGGCGGGCCGGAATGGTGATACACCACTTGTTGAACAGCTTCGTCGCTAGCCCATTTGGGTTCGGCCCCACATGCCGCCAGCACAAGAGGCAGAACCAAAGCCAAAATTAGTTTACGCATAAGTCACCCCCAAGCCGTAAAGCATCGTCTGTTAAATCAACCGTCTACAATAGCCATAAAGATAAAAATACAAATCGCGATTCCGGCACCCCAAGTCGTCATTTCAAGGAAGCCTTCAAAGGTTTTCTCTTGCGCAAAGGTGTTCATTTTTCCGTGTTCGCGATCTGACTTTGTTCTGTTCTCGCTGTTGTTCTGTTTATACCGCACAGACCTAGACCAAATTTCAAGGCGTGTCACGACCCTTTCAAAACTACACTTGAGAATCTGAGGGTTTTACGTATGTACCCCCCTACCCTGCGGCGCGATACCACAGTATAATCTGTTGCAAGTGATTGCATACTCACTATACCCTACAAAAACAATCAACCATATCAATGCGAGGCCACTATGAAAGCGCCAATACTGAAAAAGAACGGGCCACGACACGAACGGAACTGGCAAGGCATGCCGCTTTTTGGCTCGGGATTTCGGCCGTTTTTCCTGTTTGCCGCAGTTTTTGCGGTGATTGCCATGGCGCTGTGGTTGGCTGATCTGGAAGGTTACGGCATCCTGATTTTGGATATCGACGTTGCCAACTGGCACCAGCATGAAATGCTGTTCGGCTATGCGCCTGCGGTGGTGGCCGGCTTTCTGTTTACGGCGGTTCCCAACTGGACGGGGCGCTATCCTGTGGCGGGTTGGCCGCTTATTGCGATCTTTTCAATCTGGGTGGCTGGGCGCGCCGCAATGATAATTGGCTATCATATTCCCTATATGTGGATTGCCGCGATTGATGTTGCGTTCTTGCCAGCCTTGGCGGCCGTTATGGGGCGCGAGATCATCGCCGGAAACAACCGCAAAAACCTGAAAGTGATTGCCCCGATTATCCTGTTGGGGCTGGCAAACCTGTGGTTTCACATTGATATGATCAATGATGGCAGCGGCACTATCCCGTTACGTTTGGGATTTGCAGGTATTTTGCTATTGATCAGTATCATCGGCGGGCGCGTCACCCCCAGTTTTACCCGCAATTATTTGGCCCGCAAAGGCCCCGGAAAGCTGCCAACACCGATCAATCGCTATGATGCAGTTACCGTTGTCGCAACAGTGGTTGGCTTTGCCCTTTGGGTATTTGTCGATATCCCGCAATTGCACAGCGCTGTGTTTGCTATTCTGGCGGTGCTGCATGCGGTGCGTTTGTCGCGATGGGCTGGATGGCGCATACTGGACAATGCCCTGCTGCTGGCGCTGCACGTGTTTTATTCCGCATTGCCGATTGGCATGGCGACAATGGCCTTTGCGATGTTTAATGATAGATCCGAGGTTTACACAGCTGCAATGCACATCTTTGGCGTCGGCGGGATAGGTGGTATGACAATTGCAGTGATGGTGCGTGCCTCACGCGGCCACACGGGCCACCCATTGGTGGCAGGGCGTGCAGGCAGCGCGATCTTTGTGTCGCTGTTTCTTGCGGTTTTACTGCGGGTTATGGCCGCGCTGGTGCCATCAATCACTTGGGCCACATTCGCGGCGGCAAGCCTGTGGATCATCACATTTACCATCTTTGCCTTGCATATCGGTCGTTGGCTGATTACACCGCGTTCTTAGCCCA
>CAMZKY010000162.1 GCA_947311455.1 uncultured Marinosulfonomonas sp.
GCGCCAACAAAACGTGCGGCACGATCCCAGAAAACCACTGTCGAAATCCCAAGCACAACGCCGGGAACCAGAATTGGCGCAATAATCATGGTGTAATAGGTGGAACGGAATCTTGCCCAAACTTGCGTTAGTACGATAGAAGCTGCAAGCCCCATCGAAACGGAAAGAACCACAGTGCCAAGACCGATGATCACACTATAGTAGATACCATCGCGAACATGGGTATCCTGAAACAGAACCCCGAACCATTCAAAGGTAAAGCACGCCCAAGGCGAAACCGATGGAAACCCCGAGGAGTTAAACGCCGTCAAGCTCATAACAACCAAAGGCCCTAGAAGGTAGGTAAAGAACACCACCAGATAGGCACCAAGGGCGATACGGATAAGTGTTTGCGAACTCATTTCCCGATGTCCCCCATGTTTACCTTAAAAATACGCATCACCGTCAGCACGATAATGATGGTCGAAAGCAGCAGAACAATCGCATATGCCGCGCCTTGCTGCCAATTCAAACTGTTGTTGAACCATTGGTAAACCAACTGCGTAAACCACAAGCTGCTAGGCCCGCCCAAAATCTGCGGTGCGGCCAAGGCCCCGGCCGACAGCATGAACACCATCGTAGCTCCGGAAACAATACCGGGTTTGGAATGTGGAATAACGATCCGGCGATGAATACGCACCCATGAGGCCCCCATATCACGTGCGGCTTCGATCTGATTGCGATCAAGGCTTTCAATCACGTTATACATTGGAAACAGCATCAACAGGATATAGGCATAGCCAAGGCCCGCATATAGCGCGATGTCTTGACGAATGAAATCAATTGGCGCGCTGGTAAGATGCAGGAACATCAAGGTTTCGTTTAACAATCCGCTATCACCAAAGATAATCCGCAACGCAAAGGCACGCAGAATTTCGTTAATCCAGTAAGGGATAATCAACAAAACCACCAACAAACGGGCAAACCCCGTGCCTTTGGATTGACCAAGGAAATACGCAATCGGATAACACAGCAGGATGTTAAAGATGGTCACAAAGATCGCCGCGATAATCGTGCGCACAAACACCATTAAATCGACGGTATTATATGTGCCTTCCGACCCTTCGGAGCCAAAGATAAGCTGTGAATAATTCCTAAGCGTATAAACATCTTTTGGCCCACCAATTTCAGAAGGCGGCAGGTTAAACCGGAACGAAAAGTCCAGCATGGACAACTGGGGCAACAGCACCAGAAAGATCAACCAGAACCCAACCAGCCCCATAAGCAAACTGCCCATGACCATCCCGTTGTTCCGGAAGAATTCGGAAAATATCATTTTCTTTTTCATGACACCCCCTACTCTGACGCCAATTCGCCAGCCGGCATTACAATCGCGTTGCTTGCGTCATAATGCAGTGACATGTCGTTGCCTTTGGTCGCAATTCGATCCTGTCCAAGGTTCGGCACGGCAATCTTAATCTGTTTGCCGCCGTCGCCTTCAAGGAACACGCTGAATGTATTGCCTTCGAATTCCTCATTTACCACATTTGCGGTAATCGTTGTTTTTGCAGTTGGGTCGGCTTCCCCGATGGCCAATGCTTCGGGGCGGATAAACATCATAGCATCATCGCCGACATTCATTTTGCCCACTTGGGTTGGGGTAATTTGCGCCAGCAAATCGCCGGAACGGTTGGTGCTGATCACAGCTTCACCGCCACTGATGGATTTGACCTTGCCGCGGAATACGTTGTTTTCGCCCACGAATGACGCCACAAACGGTGTTGATGGTTTGTCATAGATGTTGTGACCTGTATCAATCTGGTCAATCACACCGGCTTTCATCACCGCAACATTGTCTGACATGGTCAGGGCTTCGCCTTGGTCGTGGGTGATGTAAATAAAGGTAATGCCAACACGTTTTTGAATTTCGCGTAGTTCTGTGCGCATGTGCTGGCGGAGCTTAAGATCAAGCGCGGAAAGCGGTTCATCCAGCAGCAAAACATCGGGATTTGCACACAAAGCGCGGGCAATCGCCACACGTTGTTTTTGGCCGCCTGACAATTCACTTGGCAGTTTATCACCTTGGCCTTCTAGCGCAATCATATCCAACAATTCATCGGCACGTTTGCGACGTTCGCCAGCACTTGCGCCAGTTACTTCCATTGAAAACGCGATGTTTTCCCAGACTTTCATCAATGGGAACAAGGCCAGGTTTTGAAAAATCAATGCCGTTGGGCGTTTGTTAGGCCCGATACCGGCCATATCTTTTCCGCCAATCATTACTCGCCCGTCGCTTGGTTCTAAAAACCCCGACACGGCGCGCAGGATCGTGGTTTTACCACAGCCCGATGGCCCCAGGAACGAGAAAAAATCGCCACCATTGATGTGAACATTTGCCTCGCGAACCGCGACAAAGTCTCCAAATTTAATCCAGACGTTCTCTAGATCAACCGCTACACCAGAACTCATGTGTATTCCCCCGTTAGGTATAATTTATTGGGCCGGTTTCCGGCCTCGTTAGGCAAATTGCCAAAAAAATATACCTAAGGGGGGAATACACATGAGTTCTGGTGTAGCGGTTGATCTAGAGAACGTCTGGATTAAATTTGGAGACTTTGTCGCGGTTCGCGAGGCAA
>CAMZKY010000163.1 GCA_947311455.1 uncultured Marinosulfonomonas sp.
CTTTTAAGCTGATTAGCATTGCCACAGCGGCCCTTTTGCTTATGTCGGCGTTTTTGCTGGGGTTTGCGCCAAAATATGTATTTTTGCTTTTCTCCCTAGAAGGCAATGACATTACCGGCCTGTTTATGCGCAGTGTCGCGATCCTGTTTTTTGGCCTTGCTGTTATGAGCTGGACTGGCCGCAATGCGGAACATTCACACCTGTGTCAAACCATCTGTATCGGCATGATGGTGATAATGGGCGGCCTTGCTGTGCTTGGCTTTGGTGAATTTGCGCGCGGTTTTGCCGGTATCGGCATTCTGGGTGCCGCCATAACAGAAGCGTTATTTGCCATGGGCTATATCAAAATCTGGCAGAAAAATGCGGCGGATTAGGGCTTTTAAAACCCTGCAATCATCCCTTCAAGCGCTTCTTTTTCGTTTTCCAGGTGGGTCAATTGGGCCTTGACCACATCGCCCAGCGTTACAATGCCCACCATTTCACCATCTTCGATCACCGGCATGTGGCGAAACCGGCCTTCGGTCATGCGGGCCAGTACATTTTCTGCCCGTTCATCGCAGGAACAGGTTTGCAGGTTTTTTGTCATCAGATCATCTACTTTATCCGCCATACAGGCCGTACCCCGCTTGCCCAATTCGCGCACGATATCGCGCTCTGATATAATTCCAGCGGCTGACTTCCCATCAGATGACACCACAACCGACCCGATACGTTTATTGGATAAGACCGACGCCGCATCCTCAACACTTGATCCGGGTTTGATGGTGATTACACCTTCCGCAGATTTTTCCTTGAGGATTTGTTGAACGAGCATGGCAGTCTCCTGATTGTCTGTTTCGTTCTCGTTATGGTTGCCTGCCTGCGGCGTTCTGTCAAGTTTTTATAAATTCCGTTATTTAACAAGAGCTTCTAGGTGGTTCACTTCATGTTTCAAACCGAGCGTTAACAATTCGGCAAAGCGATTCAAACGTTCCACCCGGCGATCATCCAGATGGCGCACCAGATAAAAGGTGCGGGTCAGGGAAATTTTTTCGGGTAAAACACGGCAAATATCGGGCAAAGTTGGCATACAGAAATCATGCACAATCGCCAGCCCCGCCCCCTGACGCACCCAATTTACCTGCACCGCCACAGAATTTGATGCCAGCGACACCCGATCCACACCGGTTTCCGCCAGATAATCTACCTCTTTGTCGAAAATCATGTCGGGGATGTAGCCGATCACGCGGTGGCCTTTTAAATCTTTCAGGGTTTTGATCGGCGCGTGGCTGTCCAGATAGGCCCGATTAGCCGCCAGATGTAATTTGTAATCGGTGATCTTTTTCGACATCAGGCGCCCCGCTGTTGGGGGCGACAAGGTGATCGCCATATCTGCCTCGCGTTTTGATAGATTAAACACCCGTGGCAGCGCCACGATCTGCACCTCAAGCCCGGGATTATCATCACAAATGGCCGCGCAGACCTGCGGTAACAGAAAATTCGCCGATCCGTCCGGCGCGCCGATGCGCACGGTTCCGGTGATTTGCCCCGCCTCGCCGCGCAATTCCTCCGCCGCCTGCCCCATGGCCGTTTCGGCGCGCATGGCGTGGGCCATCAATCGCTCGCCCTCCTGATTTAACACATAGCCCTGCACTGATTTGGCAAACAGCGCCGCGCCTAGTTTTTCTTCAAGCCGCGCAATGCGCCGTGACACCGTGGCGGGATCCAGTTTCAGCACCTTGGCCGCCGCAGACAGGCTTTCGCCCCGCGCCACCGCCAGAAATATTCGCATATCGTCCCAGTCAAAGCTCATTTCATACCTGCATAATTGCAAAACACCTTTGCCAAACTGACCCTTTTCAAGGCATTTATGCAAGGCTAAACTGCCTCCAACTATAACTCGGAGGATTCTATCATGACAGTTCATCATTTTTTAAACGGCAAAAACACCGAAGGCACATCCGGTAATTTTGGCGATATCTATAACCCGGCGACGGGCGAAGTTCAGTATCAGGTTGCGCTGGCCTCGGCTGACGACATGAACAAAGCCATTGCCGACGCTGCCGCAGCGCAACCGGCATGGGGGGCGAAAAACCCGCAAGTGCGCGGGCGGGTAATGATGGCCATGGTGGCTCTGATGAACCGCGATATGGACAAACTGGCCGAGGCCCTTTCGCGTGAACACGGTAAAACCATTCCGGATGCCAAAGGTGATTTGCAACGTGGGTTAGAAGTGGTTGAATACTGCATTGGTGCGGCTGAATTGCTAAAAGGTGATTACACTGGCGGCGCAGGCACCGGCATTGATATGTATTCCATGCGTCAGCCTTTGGGTGTTGTTGGTTCGATCATGCCGTTCAACTTTCCGGCAATGATGCCGCTTTGGCATGTGGCCCCTGCCCTTGCCTGTGGGAACGCCGTTGTTCTGAAACCGTCTGAACGCGATCCGTCTGTTCCTATGATGTTGGCGGAACTGTTTGTCGAAGCTGGCCTTCCGGCTGGTGTTTTCCAAGTGGTGAACGGTAAAAACGAAGCTGTAGATGCGCTGCTGGATAATGACACCATCCAAGGTGTTTCATTTGTGGGGTCAACGGCTGTTGCGCAATATATCTATAGCCGGGCCACCGCCAACGGCAAACGCGCACAATGTTTTGGCGGCGCGAAAAACCACATGATCATTATGCCGGATGCCGATATGGCCCAAGCCGCGGATGCGATTGTGGGGGCTGGATTTGGTGCTGCTGGCGAACGCTGCATGGCGATATCTGTGGCCGTTCCGGTTGGCGAAGGCACAGGCGATCGTTTGATGAAAGAATTGATCCCGCGGGTCGAAAAACTGCGTGTTGCGCCCTATACCGATGGCGATGATGTGGATTATGGCCCTGTCATTACCCAAGAAGCAAAAGACCGTATTCTTGGCCTGATCCAATCCGGTGTTGATCAAGGCGCTGATTTGGTGATTGATAACCGTGATTTCAAATTGCAAGGTTATGAAAAAGGCTATTTTGTTGGCCCGCACCTGTTTGATAATGTCACTACCGATATGGACATCTACAAAACCGAAATCTTTGGCCCGGTTGTGTGTTCTGTGCGCGCAGACGATTATGAAACAGCCTTGAAAATGGTTATGGATCATGAATACGGCAACGGCACCGCGATCTTTACCCGTGATGGCGACACGGCCCGTGATTTTGCTGCTCGTGTTAATATTGGCATGGTTGGCATTAATGTGCCTGTGCCTGTGCCTTTGGCCTATCACACATTCGGCGGTTGGAAAAAATCAATGTTTGGCGATCTGAATCAACACGGCCCGGATTCTTTCAAATTCTACAGCCGCACCAAAACAGTGACATCACGCTGGCCATCAGGCATCAAAGAAGGCGGCGAATTCCACTTTAAAGCAATCGACGACTAAGCTGTTGAAATATATAGGTATACCTTTCGGTATTCAGGGCTGCATTCAGGTGCGGCCCTTTTTCCACACACGAGCTTTGATTTGTAACCTATCCTTTTAGACAGGTTGAAAGATCACGCATAGGATGAGCAATCTGTGTTTGTTCTTGTTTCGAGTTTGTGCGTGTTTATTTAAAAAACGAATGACATAAAAACAGATTAGAGAAAGATACAAAATTGCCCGCAAGGTTTAAAATTTTTCCGGAACAGCACCTGATTTTTACGCGCTATTATGACACTGTAGTGATTGACGACTATGTAAATGTTGTTGAAGGCGTGATTGCACATCCCGACTTTGATATCCATTATACACATTTAATCGATCTCACACATCTCAAAAAAATAAAGCGTGATTACCTTAAAGTAATGATGGTGCAGGCAAGGCTGGCGGATTTGGTTGTCCGTTTTCGATCCGATATTCTGAATGTGGTAATCGCCCCAACCCCCGTTGCCTTGAGCGCCGCAAACATGGCTTTGAAATCATGGGATCGCCTGGACACAAAGATCGTTGGCCGCATCGTAACCAATTACAACGAAGCGGCATCATTGCTGGCATGCCAAAACAACAAGCTTCTGTCACTCAGAGACGAAATTTTGCATTAAAACAAAGCGTGATTCTGGAAACCCTTGCAAAATTCCTGTAAGAATTGTTAATTAAACAAGTGTTCAATTCGGTACGAACGGGAGGATTCATCGTGGATTTCAATCCAAGTGAAGAACAAACACTTATTTTTGATATGGCCCGCGCCTTTGGCGAGGAGCACATCGCCCCTTTTGCCCGCGATTGGGAAAAGGCTGGCGACATCCCCAAGGATTTATGGCCTAAATTGGCAGAACTTGGGTTTGGCGGTTTGTATGTGTCTGAGGAAAACGGTGGATCTGGGCTAACCCGTTTGGACGCGACGTTGGTGTTTGAGGCGCTTTCGATGTCCTGTCCCTCGGTTGCGGCATTCCTGTCGATCCACAACA
>CAMZKY010000164.1 GCA_947311455.1 uncultured Marinosulfonomonas sp.
ATTTAGTGTGCGTGCCGGTTTTCACTTCTGGCAGAACAAATGCTACAAAGATGATAACCACCGCAATCACCAAGCCAAGGATATCGCCTTGAATTTCTGTGATGCCGTCGTATTTAGCCCCTGGAACAGTGCCCAAAGTTACTTTCCCACCGGCAATTTTATCCATCAGGAACGTGGCTTTAACTGCTGGGTACGATACCATATAAGCTGCAGCCCCGAGCAATCCACCAACAATAAAGAACAACGCGTCTTTGCGTCCGCTACTTGCGGCGGCAACGCTTGTACCCGGACAATAGCCTGAAACAGCCCAACCAAGGCCAAACAACAACCCACCAACAAACACACCGACGTAGGCTGTTTTCACTGACATATGGCCAACATCGACTAGCCCGGCCATTTGGCCGCCAAACATAAGGAATGAACCAACGCCAATTGCCAGCAAAATGGTTTTTGCCAAACGCAAGTCAGTCAAATTTAGCATTTTAAAGATCCAGTTCGGATTGGTCGCCCCAATACGATCCAGAACAAATCCAAAGGCAGCGCCAATGACAAGTGCAAGAAAAATAGTCATGATTTAACCCTTTTTAAAGATAAGCATGGCCGTCGGGATCGCAGCCCCGAACGTACCTAGTGTAAAGATGTACCCAGACAAAGACGTCTGCATCATGCCCGACATCATGTGGCCTGAGGTACATCCACCTGCCAAACGTGCGCCATATAGAACAACAAATCCGCCAACCAAAGAAAACGCATACCGCTTCCATTTATTTTCGCCAAAATTTGCTTTCCAAACAGGTGACACACTAAGATCTTCTTTGGAATCGCGCTTGCGCGTGAATGTTGATCCAACCGCGCCTAAAACCATCGCCAAAACAAAGATGAAGCTATAGTTTATTGGGTTTGCAACATGTTTAGCATATTTACCATGTGATTTGGCAAGATAGGCATTACTTGAGGTGTAACCTTCGTCGGTTTTCACCACCAATTCAGAATTGACCGCGTTTCCAATAATGCCATCCAAGATGACAAATTGCGTTGAAACGCCGATCGGTTTAACAAGGAGAACAGCAAGAAAGAACACAAGTCCTAACGCCACTCCACCAATTTTCCAGTCCAGCATGATATTTCCTTTTACTGATTCATATTCATTGCGCTGAATATGAATGCAAACCTCCCACCACATTGATCTAGATCAATGTAGCTGACATATATTGGGTTTTCATAGCAGGATTGCGTCAGGCACATGCCTGAAAATCAGGTGCTCCATAACCGGACTGTAAACAATAAAAAAAACTGCTAGAATCTCCAACCGCCCCACGAGCATACCGGCAATCTGCATCCACGTGTCAGGATCATTCAAAATGGCAAAATTACCCACAGGCCCGATGGTGGTCGCAAGGCTTGGCGTGGCAGACGCAAATCGTCAAGGTTAACCTACGTGAAACAGCGTATTAAACAGCTGCGGATCAAGGCTATCGTTCACAAATGTTTCACCTTCGGTGACAATGCTTACCGCGTCATGGCTGTGCAGACTTTCCTGATGGCTGGCAATCACCCGAAAGTCGCCGATGCGAGGGTCATTTTGCAAGCCTTCAAAAAACAGGCGCGCGGCGTCTTCGACAAATATCGGATTGGCGGCGTTAAGTTCGGCAAAGGCCTGTTCATCCTCCCGCTTTACCATCACTTGGGTTTCTGTAGGAACGGCAGCGCGGCAAATATCGATCAGGTCTTCAAACCACAGGCAATTTGCCTTGCCTTTATCCGGCTCACTCATCTGTGCCGAAATTCTCACCACGGATCGCTGTGAATGGGGTGTGGCCAGTTGCCCACGAGTCTGGCGGGCATGTTCAGCCAATTCAAGCGAACATGGGCAGGTTGACGAATAGACATAATCCAGATGGATGATTTTCTGGGTTTTGCCTTTTTGCTCAATCAGCTCCAGCGCAATATCATAATACTGATACCCCGCCAAACCCGACCGAAGAGAATTCACCTTGACCGGAAAAGAAAACCGCATCTGGAAGCGCGCATCAAAACTATCCAAATTCGCTTTATAGTCATTCAGCGCCCGCTCAATCACATCAAAACTAAAGGTTTTCTCGGCGTGGGTGTAAAACGTACGCATAATGCGCGACATGTTGATGCCTTTTTTGCCTGCCTCAAGGCTAACGGTACCGGTAACCGACGTTTCCAAACGCAAATCACCTCCATCACGGGAATGAAACTGGATCGGCAGCCGGAAATTGGAAATACCCACATGCTGAATATGGCGTTTTGCGCCCTTGATCAGGCTTTCCGGCCCATTTTGCAAATCAGGTAGCGATGCTTTGTAGGCCTCGTCCACGGTGAATTCTTCTGGATAGGCCCGCGCCAAAGCCGGATAATTCGACACCTCGTTTTCGGGCAACAACCGCGCAATCGCTGGATCAAGCAGAGCCACTTCTACAGCCGAAACATTCGCCGCCCAGTCGCGTAGTGTATCAAGTGCGGCTTTGGCGTCACTTAACGCCTGATCCGCAGATTTATCCGA
The DNA here is from genome assembly GCA_947311455.1 of uncultured Marinosulfonomonas sp. GTDB lineage: Bacteria > Pseudomonadota > Alphaproteobacteria > Rhodobacterales > Rhodobacteraceae > Profundibacter. The sequence continues at coordinate 2,531 of CAMZKY010000164.1, forward strand.
GGCATGCACATTCATCGCAGGCTCCTTAAAGTTTCCTATTCGCCCTACCAATATAGGGTAGATGGATCAATTTACCAAACTTTGCCTTCATCCGGCAGCCAAAAGCGGCATTATACCGCGTCAAGCGCGCGTGAAATATCGGCCAAAAGATCATTTTCGTCTTCAATCCCGATGCTGATCCGCACCAAACCGGCCGTGATACCAAGCTCGGCACGGTAGTCTTCAGATAGGCGCTGATGAGTTGTTGTAGCGGGATGGGTTGCAATGCTTTTGGCATCGCCCAAATTATTCGAGATCACCACAATATGAAGCGCATTCAAAAACTTGAACGCTGCCGGCTGTCCGCCTTTTAAATCAAGCGAAAGCATCGTTCCGCCTCGCTTCATTTGACGGCGCGCCAATTCAGATTGCGGATAGCTGTCGATAAACGGATGAATAACGCGGGCCAGCTTTTCATGACCTTCCAAGGTGCGCGCGATCTTTTCGGCGCTGGTGGCCATCGCCCGACACCTTAAATCAAGCGTTTCCATTCCCTTAAGCATCACCCAAGCATTAAACGGGCTCATGGCACCGCC
>CAMZKY010000165.1 GCA_947311455.1 uncultured Marinosulfonomonas sp.
CGAGATCCAGCACCACGCCGTCAAGCAATTCATCGGTGTATGTATCAAGTGCGCTAAATACACCCTCGGCAAAACTTAGCCGGTCGCCGTATTCACCGGCCCAAGACGCTGCCATTTCAAAGGCCAGTGGATCACGATCCACACCAATCACATGATCGGCGCCCGCCGCAAGCAATCCTCGGGTATAGCCCCCCGCGCCAAAGGTGCCATCCAGCCATGAGCCAGACACAGGTGCAACCGCCGCGAGAAGCGGGCGCAAAAGAACAGGAATATGTGGATTGGCAGGCATATCGGGAGCAGAATTCATATGCTACTCCTCGTCATCACCATCAAGATAGATCGAAGGATCAACATCCGGATCAAAATCATCATCGGCTTCAAGATCGGCATACATCTCGTTGTCATAGGTTTCTTGATTCCAAATCTCGAACGTGTCGCCGTTGCCAACAAAATAGGCTTCTCTCTTAAGGCCGATTTTTTCGCGCAGCTTTGCCGGTAAAACCAAACGCCCCGTTTCATCCACAGATGTCGGGTGCGCCTGACCATGATATAAACGTTGAAGCGCCCGGCGCTTTTTCGAGCCACGCGGCAATTTGCGAATTTTTGCGTCAACTTCGGCAATGGCTTCTGCGGTATAACATTCAAGATGTTTGCGCTTGTCGCCGCCATATACGATAACAATCGAAGGGTTTCTGTCTTGAGCCCAATCAGGATCACCCGCCTCGAGAACACGGCGAAATAGAGCGGGAATAGACACCCTGCCCTTTGTATCCACTTTATGGACACCATCACCTCTAAACGTTCCCAACACGGCCCTAGGACCTCCTTCTTTAAAAAAACACCCCTGAAACAGGAAACGGCGAATTGTGCTGCTGCCACTGCCCAATTCGCCGCCCTCGTCCCGTTTCCGGGGTATGTCCAGCTGCGCGCGCCACCTGGGGGGATGTCTGCTCGCTCGCGCGCCGGATCTTAATTAAGATAAATGCGGGTGCCTGTATGAAACCTAACTTAGGCGCCTATTGTTCGGGGTTCTTAACGTGCCCCTCGTTTTGCTCCGTCTTCATCTTGGATTTAGTTATACATGGGAAATCATGGTAATCAATAGTTATTTTTGGGAATTTATGCGAGCACAAACATCCAAGCGCCTGAAATACAACCACATTAGGCCAAACTTAGGCTGAGTTACCCTATGTCATCACTATATGTAGTGGTTTTTGCGTGAATATATATTTCCCACAATTTCCCAAAAAATATTGATTATTTCGCGTGAATCGCAATTTTTGTATGGAAAACTGCCGATTGCCGCCTGCTACTTGCCGTAAAAACCAAAGATTCGCCTTAAGATTCGCAAAAACCACTCACAAGAATATCTCGGCCCATGAATTCCCATAACAGAATGCGCAAATTCTGGTCATGCTGGTGGGGCGATCCACCCCAAGGCCTCAGCCAAAATTGAAATAGGCAGGCGGAACGTCATTTGACGATCTTTGACCAGGCTAAACATACATGGATTGGCGCCGGATAAACCCACCGCATAAAGGCAGGGCAACAAAAATGCGAACCATAGCCATAATCATAATCATGGGCCAAAAAAGAGAGCATGTCATGCAACGCCCCTTATCTTTATGCAATCTAGTTCAAACAGAGCTCTTGACACTGTCAAGATATTCAATATCCATGTAGACATGACAAAAAAAACATCACACCATCATGGGGATCTGCGCGAAGCGCTGATCCTTGCCGGTATCGAGCTTATGGAACAAGGCGGCCCTGACGCCCTAAGCTTACGTAAATGTGCGGCCCTTGCAGGCGTATCCCACGCCGCCCCTGCGCATCATTTCAAAGGGCTGGTCAGCTTGAAAACCGCAATCGTTGCGCGGGGCCACCGGATGTTTGCGCAAACCATGCGCGATCATGCGGGGCGCGTTGAAGATGATCCGCATTTCCAGCTTTATGCGATTTGCGAGGGCTATATTGATTTTGCCCGCACCCATGAGGCGGTATTCAAATTTATGTTCCAGCCTCATTCCATGACGCCCGATATGCTGGACGAAACCACCCGCAACGAGGTGATACAAGAATCGCTTGGCTCCTATCAGGTTTTACTGGATGCCTGTAAACCGTTTGAAAGCATCGGCGATCAACCCGAATCTACCGAGATCATGATTTGGTCATTGGTGCACGGATATGCGATGCTGTTCAGCAATCCCAAGAACGCAATGGCCCCTTATCAATCCATTCCCGACATCGCACAAATCCTTCCAACGCTCACAATTAAAAGAGCTGAAAAATAAATTATGAAAGTGGTGATTTTCCGCTTGCAGCTTTGCGCGGCCACTGTATATATCGCCTCACGATTTGGTAAGCGGGCGTAGCTCAGGGGTAGAGCATAACCTTGCCAAGGTTAGGGTCGGGCGTTCGAATCGCCTCGCCCGCTCCAAATTGTTAAACAAGGTCGCCTTCGGGCGGCCTTTGTTGTTTCAGGCGCGCATAACGCTGTTTTCATAGGGCTGCGCAGGAAAATCCGGAAGGTTTAGACACGATTCTAACCGTGGCGGCTGAATGCCTTGGGCTTCGATTCCAAATGACAAAACCATTCTAACCCCAG
>CAMZKY010000166.1 GCA_947311455.1 uncultured Marinosulfonomonas sp.
AAATGGCACCGAAGACAAAGCCTGCGAAAAGTTGATCAACACCCCCGATATTGCCCCCACGATGGCCTCACGCATTTTTTGCCTTGTCCAAGGCGGCGATTATAAAACCGCTAGTCTTACCTTTGATACAGGCAAAGTGTTGGGGTATATCCAAGACGACGAAAAATTGCTGATCGAACGGTTTCTCGATCCGGAGATGTTTGATCCAAACATAAAACTTACCCAAAACAAGCGCATAACCCCGTTGGTATTTCGAATGTCCGAAGCCGCGGGAGAGTTTGTTCCCACAGCACCACTGGCACGCGTTTTTGCCAATGCCGATCTGCGCTCAAACGTTGGCTGGAAGGCCCAAATTGAATCCGCCGAACGGCTTGCGGCAACGGGAGCGATTGATGCCAATCGATTGTTGGGCCTGTATTCAGAACGAAAGCCTTCCGCATCTGGAGGCGTCTGGGAACGCGTGGCTGCAGTGCAGGCGTTTGACATCGCGTTTAAATCCCAAGACGCCAATGCGGTGGCAAAAACTTTGCCAATGATCTGGTTTGAAATGAAAAAATCTGGCCTTCAGGCAGCCTTTGCCGCATTGTATGGGGCTGATTTGGCCAAAATCCCCTTATCGGGCGTGGCCGGTGGCATTGCCTTTCAAATAGGATTGTTATCCCCCGATTATGAAGCCATCGCCAAAGCGCATCACCCGCAAAACCCGATGGAAAAATTCCTGACGGCCCTAGCGCTGGGAAAACCAAACGATGCAACAGCCCCAAATGCGCGGGCAAAATCAATTGCAGCCGGATTTTCTAGGGATGCCCAAATCCCCGCTCTGGAACAGTTAATTGGCAATCAAAAACTGGGCGAAGCCATCCTTCGGGCCCTTCAAAGTTTTGCTCAAGGCGCCAGTGGAAATCTGGACAATGCGCGTAAAGCGCTGGTTTTATTCCGTAAAATCGGTTTGGAAGACACCGCGCGCCGCGCCGCGCTGGAATATATGTTATTGGACAACACGCGATAATGGACGCCCCACGCTGGATTTCCGCTTTTCTGGAGGCACAAGCCGCAGAGCTTGACGCGGCACTCAACACCCAATCCGCCTATGGGCGTGATCTGTTGGATTTCGCTGACTGGCTGGAAAAAGCCAAAACCGATTTTTCCGATGCGACACGCCAGAATATCGAGGATTACCTGATCCATTGCGAAGCCCAAGGCCTTGCCCAATCTACCCGCGCGCGCCGTTTATCATCGATCAAAGGCTTATATAGGTTTGCTTTCGAAGAAGGCTGGCGCAATGATAACCCCGCCATTCAGATCAAAGGCCCGGGGCGGCAAAAATCCTTACCCAAAACCCTATCGATCGAAGAGGTGGAGCGCCTGCTTGAGGCGGCCCGCATGCATGGGCGCAGCAAAGCCGATAAAGAACGAAATACCTGTTTGATGGAATTGCTATACGCCACAGGCATGCGGGTGACGGAATTGGTATCGCTGCCTGTGTCCTCTGCCCGTGGGAATCCAAAAATGATCCTTGTTATGGGAAAAGGCAACAAAGAACGCATGGTGCCCCTATCGCCTCCTGCCCGCACAGCCCTTAAAACATGGATCAAAACCCACGACGCCATTGATGACGCCAACCACGCCAAAGGCAAACCCCGCAGCCGTTTTTTGTTTCCGTCACGCGGTAAGCTTGGCCATATGACGCGGCACCGGTTTTATATGCTGATCAAGGAATTGGCAGTGACAGGTGGTGTTTCCCCTGCCAAAGTTACCCCTCATACCTTGCGCCATGCTTTCGCCACGCATCTATTGGCCAACGGGGCTGATCTGCGCTCGATTCAAACGTTGCTGGGCCATGCGGATATTTCAACCACCGAAATATACACCCATGTGCTGGAAGAACGCCTGAAACAGCTGGTGCTGGAACATCACCCCTTGGCAAAATAACCACATCTTCCAACGCCCCTACTTGCATGTGATGCCTAGCTTTCGCATAAACGTCTAAACCAGTATATCGAGAATAAAATGCCCACGAATACCTACGACAGCACTTTTTGGATCACCATTGCGGTTATCGCTTTCTTGCTGCTGCTTTCTGCGTTTTTCTCAGGCTCCGAAACAGCGCTAACGGCGGCCTCGCGCGGGAAATTGCGCATGCAGGCTGATAAAGGATCAAAAGGGGCGGCGATTGCCCTAAAGATCACCGAAGATACAGAGCGCCTGATCGGTGCGGTTTTACTGGGCAATAACCTGGTAAATATCCTTGCCGCCGCCCTCACCACCGCCTTATTTACGCGCCTGTTTGGCGAAAGCGGCGTGGCGCTGGCCACGCTGGTGATGACGTTGCTTGTACTGATCTTTGCCGAGGTGTTGCCCAAAACATACGCGATATCCGATCCGGAAAATGCCGCGGCCAAGGTATCGCCGATTATCCGTTTAGTGGTATTGATCTTTAGCCCAATCGTTGCCACCATCCGCGCCCTTGTGCGGTTGATCTTGCGCTTGTTTGGCGTGCAAACCGATCCCGACACTGCGGTTTTGGCCATTCGCGAGGAAATTGCGGGTGCCATATCCTTGGGCCATTCCGAGGGGATCGTCGAAAAAGAAGATCGTGATCGCATCCTTGGCGCACTTGATCTAGGGGATCGCACGGTGGATGAAATCATGTTGCACCGCTCGAAAATCGAAATGATCAATGCGGATGATGATCCGCAAACCGTGCTGGCCCAATCGCTAAAATCATCACACACCCGCTTGCCGCTTTATCGTGATGATCCTGAAAATATCATCGGCATTCTGCACGCCAAAGATCTGTTACGCGCCATGCACAAGCTGATGACCCGTGATAATATTTCGCTTACGGCGTTGAACAAATTTAACGTAATGGATGTTGCAATCAAACCATATTTTGTGCCTGAAACCACCACACTGGATGATCAGATGCGTCAATTCCTGCACCGTCATCGACATTTTGCATTGGTGGTTGATGAATATGGCGCGCTTCAGGGCTTGATCACGCTTGAGGATATTCTGGAAGAAATCGTTGGCGAAATCACCGATGAATTTGATGTGGATGATGCGCCGATGATTGCCAAATCCGATGACGGCCAATTCCTGATCGAAGGCGGCATGACAATTCGGGATCTGAACCGCGCCAACGATTGGAATCTGCCTGATGACGAGGCCAACACTGTTGCTGGTTTGGTAATCCACGAGGCACAAATGATCCCCAATGAGGGGCAAGTCTTTTCATTTCACGGTTTCCGATTTGAAGTATTGGAACGTGTCGCCAATCGTATTATGAAGCTAAAGATCCGGCCACTTTAATTTATGCATAATCTATAGATCAGCCTGTTGACTTTGTTGATTTTTTATCTCGTTTCAATTCATAGAATACTCCCTCTTTAGAAAGCCAAACCCATGCCGACAAATACCAAAAAATTTGTTATCCGTCCACTTCGCGAAAGTGACAATGCCCAATGGAAAACGCTTTGGACAGGGTATCTGGATTACTATGAAACATCAGTTACCGATGAGGTTTATCAAAGCACATTCGCGCGGTTGATCGCCGATGATCCACTTGATTTTAATGGTCTTGTCGCGGACCAAAACGGCACTTTGATTGGCCTCACCCACTATCTGTTTCATCGCCATTGTTGGAAAATCGAAAACACCTGTTATTTGCAGGATTTGTATTCAAGCCCAGAGATGCGCGGCCAAGGCATCGGGCGCGCTTTGATCGAAGCGGTTTATAAAGTGGCCGATGAAAACAACGCACCTGCCGTTTATTGGCTAACCCAGGATTTTAACGCTGCAGGCCGTCGGCTTTATGATAAAGTGGGTAGCCTAACCCCGTTTATCAAATACGCGCGCGTCTGATGCGTCTGTTATTTTTCCTTCCGTTTTTGGCGCTTGCTGCCTGCTCTGACACCATTCCACTTGGAGGGCAAACCAATCGCCTTGCGGGGCCAACTGCTGAAACCACAATTGCTTTCAAACAATTCAAACCCGTCAAGCCCGCGCCACCACGCCGCCCAAACGCCGAAATTCTGCGCGATTTTCTTGATCTGTCTTTTCAAATGGAAAGCGGGCGCAAAATTGAACATCTCAGCCGTTTTGAGGGGCCGATCACACTGCGTGTAACCGGAACACTAAAACCGGAAAATGTTAAATTCTTCAATGCCGACCTTAACGCGCTGCTCACCCGTTTCCGTCGCGAGGCCGGTATTCGCATTAAACGCGTTAGCGCCAATTCACCCGCCAGCATCACCATTGAAACAATGCCACGTGCACAGCTTCAGCGGCTTGTTCCCAATGCCGCCTGTTTTGTTGTGCCCCGCATTTCAAGCTGGAAAGAATATCGCCAGAAACGACGCAGCCGCGTAATTGAATGGACAAACTTATCCAAGCGCGAAACAGTAGCCATATTTATTCCTGGTGATGTCAGCCCACAAGAAATGCGCGATTGTTTGCACGAAGAAACGGCGCAAGCGCTTGGCCCGCTGAATGATCTCTACCGCCTGCCTGACAGCGTGTTTAACGATGATAATTTCCACAGCATTCTAACCGGTTTTGATATGCTGATTCTGCGCGCCTATTATGCACCGGAAATACACAATGGCATGACAAGAACACAGGCCGCCGCCGCCCTGCCCCGCGTTTTGGCGCGCCTAAATCCCAAGGGCCAAAAAGGCGCGGGCGTTCAGCTTTCACCAACACCGCGTTCATGGATTGAAGCAATCGAAACCGCGCTTGGCCCACAAACCAGCGATGGTGCCCGACGCGCAGCAGCACAAAAGGCTGTTTATATCGCGCGCCAGTATGGCTGGGTTGATAATAGGCTTGCTTTTAGCCTTTATGTGATTGGGCGGTTAAACTTTTCCAAACACACCGAAACCGCAATCAATGCCATTCTGGAATCGGGGGCGATCTATAAATCCCACCCGGAAACCCGCTTGCACGCCTCACACGTGGCCATGCATTTGGCGGCCTATTCGCTGACGGCTGGTGAATTTGATCTGGCCTTGCGCCTGATCAATCAAAATCTACCGGCCGTTGTCGAAGCACAGAATGCGTCGCTTTTAGCCACAATGCTAATGATCAAAGCCGAGATTCTGGAACAGATGGGCCGCGTCAGTGAGGCGCGCCTTGTGCTGCTCGACAGTCTGGGTTGGGCAGGTTATGGGTTTGGTTCTGATAAGGTGGTGCAAAAACGGCTGGCTGAAATTGCCGCCCTTGCACCCAAAAGCTAATCAACTGAGGGCGATATGACGATTTATATTTCAGTTTTTCTAGGCGCATTACTGGGCGGTTTACTGGCCGGACGGCGAAAAGGCGGTATTTTTGATATCCTACAATATATGGCTGTGTTTGCGATCATCTTTGGCATTGTCGCCACCTTTGCCGTTGTCATTTCGCACCGCTAGATGTTTCTTCGCTTTTTCGAAAACCTACGCGCCGCCAATATTCCGGTTTCAATGCGCGAATTTCTGGCCTTTCTTGAGGGAATGAAAGCCGGCCTTGTCACCTATGACATCGAGGGGTTCTATTACCTTGCCCGCGTCGCCATGGTCAAAGATGAACGTCACCTTGATAAATACGACCGCGCCTTTTCTGCCACGTTTGAGGGGCTTGAGCATGTGTCATTGGACGAAGTGCTTGAGGCCGTCGACATCCCCAAGGACTGGCTTGAAAAAATGGCCGAAAAGTTTTTAAGCGACGCGGAAAAGGCCGAGATCGACGCGCTTGGCGGGTTTGATAAACTGATGGAAACCCTTAAGGAACGTCTGAAAGAACAGGAAAAACGTCATCAGGGCGGCAGCAAATGGATCGGCACGGCGGGCACCTCACCGTTTGGCGCCTATGGATATAATCCCGAAGGGGTGCGCATCGGCCAACACGAAAGCCGCCACCAGCGCGCGGTCAAGGTCTGGGATCGGCGCGATTTCAAAAACCTGGATGACAGCGTCGAGCTGGGCACCCGCAACATCAAGGTGGCCTTAAAACGCCTGCGCAACTGGGCGCGCGACGGGGCACATGACGAGCTGGATCTGGACGGCACCATCCGCGCCACCGCTGAAAATGGCTACCTAGATGTGAAAACCCGCCCCGAGCGGCGCAATGCGGTGAAACTGTTGTTATTTTTAGATGTGGGCGGGTCGATGGATCCCCATATCAAAGTGGTGGAAGAATTATTTTCCGCGGCCCGCGCCGAATTCAAACACATGGAATATTACTATTTCCACAACTGCCTCTATGAAGGCGTGTGGAAGGACAATTCGCGCCGCTGGAATCACCAAATCCCGACCATGGAGGTGCTGCGCACCTACGGCCCCGACTATAAATGTATCTTTGTGGGCGACGCCAGCATGTCGCCCTATGAAATTGCTTATCGAGGTGGTGCAAATGAACATTGGAACGAAGAAACAGGCGAAACATGGCTAATGCGCGCCCGTGAACAATGGCCCAACAATGTCTGGATCAACCCGCTACCGACCCAGCACTGGAATTATACCCAGTCTATCGAAATGATCCGCGGAATATTTGAGGATCAAATGGTACCAATGACGCTGGATGGCATCACCCAAGGTATGCGGATGTTAGGATAAATTATGAATGCAATTAAAATCCTCTGGCAACAAAACAAGCTTTTGCTGATGGCGTTTGTTGTGGCAGGGCTGATGACGATTATGTTTGCTATACGCACAATTGCGTTCACCATTTACTGGAATAACCCAGATCATCAACGACAAGCGTTAGAGGCTTGGATGACACCGCAATATGTGGCCTATTCCTATGGACTGGATCGTGAACAGGTGGCGCACACCCTTGGGTTGGAGACAAACGCAGGTATGCGCCTGAAGATGGGCGATATCGCCGCGCAATCCGGGATAACCCTGCAAGACCTACAAACCAAAATTGACGCCCTCCCCCATGACTGATCTGCTTTTATCCCTAATTGTGGATTACGGCGCATTGCTATTGTTTGCAGTGACGTTTTTGTCCTGCCTTGCGATCCCGGTGCCGTCATCCATCTTGATGCTGGCAGGTGGCAGTTTTGTAGCGTCGGGTGATTTATCGGCCATCGGCGCAATCGGTGGTGCGTGGCTGGGCGGCGTGTTAGGCGATCAAACCGGATATATCATCGGCAAAACCGCAGGTGGCGCGATGCAGAAATCCATCAACATCGCGCCAAAACGCGCGGCCCTGTTTAAAAAAGCGTCAGACCTAACCGATAAATACGGCGGCCCCGGCGTTTACCTATCGCGCTGGCTATTTTCGCCACTTGGCCCTTATGTAAATTTCGCAGGCGGCGCCACGGGCCTGAACTGGCTTAAATTCACCTTCTGGGGCGTCTTGGGCGAAGCCACATGGGTAATGATCTACGTGGGCCTTGGCTATACATTCGCCGATCGCATCACCGAAGTATCTGACATCCTGTCAAACGCCTCCGGATTCTTGGCGGCGGGGCTTGTAACAGTGGGCTTGGGCCTATGGATACGCACCACCTTGAAAAAGGCGCGCGCTAACCACCGTCAGACAAAATAGCCGCTTCAATCGATGATATACAGGTGTCGCGGTATTTTGAACCGCGATAAACTGACAGGATTTCTAGGCGCACCCAATTTGTATTTACATACTTTGGAAATGTTACACGTCTCGCAGTGCGGTCCAAAAACCCATGGCACCATCCCCACAGGCCAGATCGGGCGCAGTCGTCAGCCCTCGTTTCTTCAAGCTGCGAAGAAGATCTCGCCAACTGGCAGCATTCTCGCATAGCCCGTCCATGATGCCAAGAACATCCTTGTTACGGTATTCGTCCGCACCAACATTTACCAACATACATTAACGTCATCGTCCAGGCGCGGGTTGAAGTAGACCCCCACAACCGATGTTACCCCACATCAACGCAATTCACTGCCGCGAACTCCGAAGCCAGGTCACCGACAACTTCTGAATAATCTCAAACCAAGACTTTCGGGTTTTGGAGTGAATTGGGTATAATCGTTCATCTAACGCAAGAAAAATAAACAAAACTCGAAACAATCCCAACGCAACACTGTGCCGCGAACACACATGCCTTTAGATAATTGCGAAACGCTTAATCACGACGCCCCTAGCAATTGATCCATCATCGCTGAGGGCTGATCACAGCCTGCTTCTCCAATGATTTTGGCGGGCACGCCGGCCACGGTTTTGCGCGCTGGCACATCGTGTAAAACAACGGAACCAGCCGCGATGCGCGAACATGATCCAACCTCGATACTCCCCAGCACCTTGGCCCCTGCCCCGATCAGCACCCCATTGCCGATTTTCGGGTGACGATCGCCATCTTCTTTGCCGGTACCACCCAGTGTTACGGCGTGCAACATCGACACATTGTTCCCGACCACCGCCGTTTCGCCAATCACAATTGAATGGGCGTGATCAATCATGATGCCATTGCCGAGGGTGGCGGCGGGGTGAATATCAACGCCGAAAATCTCAGAAATACGCATTTGAAAATAAAACGCGATATCACGGCGGCCTTGTTTCCAAAGCCAATGCGCGATGCGATAGGCTTGCACCGCTTGAAAGCCTTTGAAAAACAAAAGCGGCTGTAAAAGGCGGTGACAGGCCGGATCACGATCCCGAATGGCCAGCAAATCAGCGCGCCCTGCAATGCCAATGCTTGTATCTGTAGAATAGGCGGTATCGGCAATCTCGCGCAGAATTTGCTCTGACATTTCAGCCGAGGCCAGCTTTAGCGAAATTCGATAAGCCAGCGCGTTTTCCAATGTTTCATGGTGCAAAACCGAAGAATGCACAACACCACCCAATAACGGTTCGGAAATCACCATTTGTTTGGCTTCTTCACATATCAATTCCCAAACGGTGTCGGAATTTGCCACTGAATGTACTGTGGATGTCATGATATACTCTCGGTGATAAACACCGCTCCAGTCCGCGCAAAATAGCGCACAAAACTTTGTGCGCTATTCAAGACTTAAACTATATCTATATGGATTTAAACAGGTGGGCACCAAATTTCACGATCAACTTATTGTGGAGAAGCACAAAAACAAGCCCGCTGTGAAAACAGTATCAAACCAGTATCTGAAGGGTTGAAAACGGCCCAAATCCAAAGCTATCGGAAATTTGCGCGACATCGATGTTATACGGGGTGGCAATCCCGTCGCTGATTTGATCTGCGTTTGCATATGTCCAGTTTGGCGTGGCCACAATGGTTTCGCGAACAACGCTGAGGCCATTCATCACCCGCACAACATATTGTTCGGAGGTTTCCGCCAGCGGGACTTCGAAGGCTTCCCATGTATCGCCATCGCGGCGCGTGCGCCTGATCCAGCTTACATCAATATCGGAGCCAGCATTGCGCACCCCCTTAACATGGCAAGGCGAATACGGGCGTAATCCGATGCCCTTGAATGCCTCGATCCGGTGCACAAAAGAGGGATCACTATAATCGCGTGCTGCCGGCCCGATGCGATAGTGTCGTGCCAGATTTCGCGCATTTTCAAGCAGGTTGATTTGCTCGGGAATGCCATTGAGCACCACAAAGAAACTGCCCGCAGGCCATGCCCCATCTACGATTGCATTGCTTCCCGCCTGCCCGCGCAGGCGCGTTGACACATCATAAGTATTAGGCGCAACAAGATCGGCATTTTGAAACTGGATAAGCTCCCAATTATCGGACGATCCATCACCGATTGCTGCCAGATTTGCACCATTTAGCATGTTTTCCATCGTGATCGATGACAACGTCCCCGATGCAATTTTCACCCGCAGCGGCGCACCACGATCGATCAGACCCGCGGATGTTTTTTCTAAAGGTGTCTCGGTTTTGCCGATGATGGAGGCTGCCGAAATGATTGAATTCAGCGTATAACCACTATCAGAAGGTGCAGAATACACCGCCGCATCATTTTGCCAAGGCTTTGCCGAGATAGCAATATAGGGCGCAACAGGATTTTCATCACCACGCAATAGCGGTAAATCCAGGAACACGGGAAATAACGGCACCGAAGGAATAAACGGTTTAAGCGTAAACCCTTCTTCAAGCGTGTCTTTTTTACCGTAGACACTTGGTTCAACACGTATCGCCTCAATGCGTTGCGCCCCCGATAATTCCACCTGATCAATCCGGTAAAGCCCCGCCCCTTTGCCAGTAGGCAGCGCAACAATATCGCCGGCGCCAAGATTTAGTTTGGAAGGTGGCAATGCAAATTGTATGCTGTCTTTGGCGATACGGCTTTCGGCAAGCCAACGATCAACAATATTGCGCGCCTCGCCTTTCGACAGCGCCAGCGAAATCTCGGTGTGCGAAACCACGATGTTTTTTTCATCCGGATGCGCGGCCTCGGCTGACGATATTTCATAATCATTGCCAGAGTCGACATAATTCAGCCGAACCCGGTTTGCCGATTCAGAATTTGGTGTGCGAACGGATTGAACAAGCCCGTTTTGATCATCCAGAGCCGCAAGCGTTTCGGTGGATATTTCGCCGGTTTGCACGCCTGTCCGGTTTTTGAAAACCAGTTGTCCTTCGCGTTCTATGGCCTCAAACCCGTAGGCGATCATCAAAGGCTGCAAAGCCGATCTTGCGGTTTGGGTGGCGTCGATTTTATACCCGCGTACATAGCCATAAAGCGCCGAGACATCAATTTGATCTACACCGGATCGATTGCAGATTTCACTGACAACAGATGCCAATGATCGCGCCGCGGTGCGCCCATTTATCCAATGGCCACGGGTGTAATTTGTACTGTCCGACCACAAAGCCGCATTTCCGGGAAAGCTGGGAAAAGGCCGTGTATCCCACGCCCAGACATGCGCATGTGACAGGTCAAGCATCTGGATACCACTATCGCTGTCTGTCGGATTATTATTGGCATCTGACCAGAAGCTATAGATCGCACGCAGGTATTGCATCTGCATCAGTTCGTCTTTGGCCCCTGTTGAAAACCGCGGCAAGCTGGATTCTGATGATTTCGGATCAACAAATTTGTTCGGCTCATTGGTGCCTTTATCAACGGCAGCACAGCCAATTTCGGTAAACCAGATCGGTTTTGATCCGGGCATCCATGCGGTGGCTGCTGCCTGCCTGACGCCCGCTATGCGTTCGTGATGGGGGTTCAGCCACCAGTTTTTAATATCTTTATACCGGTAAACCCACGGTTCATCATGCGCACCATCGGTGATTTCTGTTCTGATTTGGGCGGTGCGCGATTCTGGTGAATGGTAGTAGTAATCATAGCCTTCGCCACCCAGAATATTTGATTTCAGGTAGTCAAGGTTATAGATCGAGCCGAATTCCGCATCCAGATGCTCTGTGCCCTCGCGCCAATCCGACATCGGCATATAATTATCGATCCCGATAAAATCTATATTGGCATCGGCCCACAGCGGATCAAGGTGGAACAGGCGATCATTGCTGCCGTCATTGGGCTGATAACCAAAATATTCCGTCCAATCCGCAGCATAGCTGATCTTGGTGCCCGCACCCAAAATTATGCGCACATCTGTTGCAAGCTGTGTTAACGCCTGAACGGCGGGAAAAACATTACCCGCTGATCGTATCTGTGTGAGACCACGCATTTCAGACCCGATCAAAAACGCATCAACGCCACCTGCTTGCGCACATAAATGCGCGTAATGTAAAATGAAACGGCGGTATGACCATTCGGCAGGCCCAGTATAGCTTACGCCATCCGCCGTGGCCGTAAAATCGGCAATCCCCGCAGTGCCAAAAAACGTATCAACCTCGGCTTGAGCAAAGGCACTACCATCGGGCGAACCCGCTTGAGTGGGCGCAATAGACAATGTGATGCGCCCCCGCCAGGGCAAATGCGCCTGACCAATATTGCCGGAATAAGGATCTGTCAGCGTGTTCCCTTCTAATTGATCCATCAGGATAAATGGGTAAAACACCACCTCTTTGCCCTTGGATTTAAGGTGCGTGATGGCCTCGATCACGGATTTATCTGTTGGCGTGCCCCCATAGATCGGGTTTCCATCAATTTTCGGAATAACTTGTGCGCTGCTTCTGTCTAAACCAGACACGGTCCAAGGCATGCCTTCACCATCGGCATCGGATTGTTCAACTTTAGGCTGGATGGCGATTGAGTTGCAGCGTAAATCATCCCCGAACCATGACACAACCAGCGAGCCGGATTTTAAATTCGGCAGCTCTTCGATCACGTTTTCCGTGGATGTTAGAAAGTCTGATTTCCCGGACGGGCTATTGACATTGGCCGAGCGATTTACCCCCAAGCCATCTGAATAATGCACCGGCGTTGTAGCAAGCGCATATTCACCAGTGCCCGGGATCATCGCCACCCCTTGAACGGCATCCGAGATATCAAATTCTTCGGGCGTTTGGGCGGGGCGCAATACTTCAAAATTGAATTGCGGCACACGGTTGCCAAACTTGGCCAGATCCAGATCTTCGATTACCACATAGGCAATTCCGCGGTAGGCCGGTGCCTTATCCGCGCCCTCGACTGCTGATATTTTCGGATCAGGCATTTGGATGTCGCTGCCAGTATAAACGCGTAAGTTCAGATCATCGCGGGCAATTTCCACGCCATCCGCCCAGATGCGCCCAACATGCGAAATTTCGCCTTCGCACAACGCAATCGCAATGCTAACGGTGTAAGTATACTGTGTGGTTTTGGGAGTGGAAGGCGCGCCTTTACCGCCGCCGCCAGTTGTCGTGACTGTTTCGTTAAAGCGTGAGGCCCAGATAACTTGCCCGCCCACGCGCATCCGGCCGAAAA
>CAMZKY010000167.1 GCA_947311455.1 uncultured Marinosulfonomonas sp.
GCGCACACCAACATTGGGCGACGTTCCGTACCCGGTGATGATGGAGCCAAATCTGGTGGTGGAATTCTACGCGAAGAACTAATCTTCGCCACCGCACCGAAATTCGAAAAGGGCTGCCTGTTTGGCGGCCCTTTTTGTTTTTATCGTTTGGCATAACTGTTGGAAAACGGAGTTGCTGCGCAACGCTTTGGGAGCCACCCCTGCGGGGCGGCGGTGGGGGGCTTCCTGCCCCTGTCTGCACGATGTGCAGACTCCCCTTTGGGGTGTTTATGCGAAAAAGAAACGTGGGTGTGCGAATTATATTGGTAGTGGACGGCCTTCGGCGATGGCTTCCATGGCGAAATAGGAAGTGACGGAATCCAGTTCGACCTTTTCGATCAAGCGTTGGTAGACGCGATCATAGGATGTGATGTCTTGGGTGACAACTTTAAGCTGATAATCGTAATCGCCGCCGATGCGATGGAAATCCACCACTTCGGGGATTGTTAAGACATGACGCCGGAATTCGGCCAACCAATCGGCAGAATGGTGCCGTGTGCGCAGCATGACAAACACCACAAGCCCCAGCCCCAGTTTATCACGATCAAGCCGTGCTGTGGCGCCATTTAGAACGCCGGCTTTGGTAAGGGCGTTGAGGCGGCGCCAGCAGGCGTTTTGTGACAGGCCAATTTTTTCGGCCAAAGCCCGTTGTGACAGGTCGGCGTTGTGTTGCAGCTCTTTCAATAAGGCGCGATCAATATGATCTATTTTATCACTATTCATGTGGTCATATGACACCAAGATTTATAAAAAAGCAAAGTAAAAGGTAATAAAAATTGCGTATAATAGGGGTAATGTCACGGTAACAAAAGGATATGTTATGTTGCTGGATAATTTCAAAACTGTTTTGTCGTCGGAGACCTTGATTGATGATCTGCGCGATGGGTTAATTGGCGAAGGCGTGATGATCCCCGGGAAAGACGGGCCTGTGCCGCTGGTTTATGCTGATTATGTGGCGTCGGGCCGTGCGCTGGTGCAGGTTGAGGATTTCATCCGTTATCAGGTGCTGCCGTATTACGCCAACAGCCACACCGAGGCCTCCTATTGTGGGGCCTATATGACCAACATGCGCGAAGAAGCGCGCGGTGAAATAGCGCGCATTACGGGGGCGCAAGACGACTGTTCGGTGATTTTTACCGGGTCAGGGGCAACGTCGGGGTTGAACCGTTTGGTGACATTGTTGGGCATTGAAAAGGCTGAAAATCCGGTGGTGTTTATTGGCCCCTATGAGCATCATTCCAACATGCTGCCCTGGCGTGAAAGCCGCGCTTTGGTGATTGAAATTCCCGAAGGCAAGCGCGGCGGGCCTGATTTGGAGGCGCTTGAGAAGGCGTTGGAGAAACACCGTGATGCCGATCTTAAAATCGGCAGTTTTTCGGCGGCCTCGAATGTGACGGGGATTATTACCGATCCCGATCCGGTGACGCGCGTTTTGAGGCGCGCGGGTGCGATTTCGGTGTGGGATTATGCCGGTGGTGCGCCGTATTTGCCGATTGATATGAAAACCGGCACCGATGCGCAAAAGGATGCGGTGGTGATGTCGGCGCATAAATTTGTTGGTGGGCCTGCGGCGTCGGGGGTTTTGATCTTGCGCAAATCTGCCGTGCATCGCGCCACGCCTAGCCAACCGGGTGGTGGAACGGTGGCTTTTGTTTCGCCATGGAACCATGATTATGTGTGTGATTTAACCGCGCGCGAGGAGGCCGGCACCCCGAATGTGGTGGGGGATATCCGCGCCGGATTGGTGTTTTTGATCAAAGAGGCGATTGGCCAAAGCGTAATTGATAGGCGCGAGGCACAGTTGGTGCAACGGGTGCGGGAGGGATGGGCTGATACGCCCGAAATCAGTATTCTGGGCCACGGTTCGGCGCATCGCTTGCCGATCTTTTCGTTCCTGGTGCGGGATGGACGGGGTAATGTGGTTTCAGAACAAGTATTCACCACACTGCTAAGTGATCTTTTCGGTATTCAGGTGCGGGGTGGCTGTGCTTGCGCGGGGCCCTACGGGCATCGCTTGCTGGAGATTGATCACGCCAAGTCCGATCATATTCGTGGTGAAATTCTGGCAGGGCATGACATAACCAAACCGGGCTGGGTGCGCCTGAATCTTAGCTATATGATGGATGATAAAACCGTGGATTACATCATCGCTTCTGTCAAAGATCTTGCCGAAAACTTTGAAGCCAAATCTGTGCGATATTCATCACGCCATGCCGGATCGGCGGCTTAAGCGGATAAATCTGTCTGGTCTTGGTTGGCGGGCTAAGTTACAACACCTGTAAAAGGGGCGGCTGCACGCCCTGAACAGGAGCCACTGCCATGACCTCACAAATCGAACCACAACCCAATATCATGCAGATTTCCCTTTATAAAAGTGGAAAAGCAGAGATTGACGGTGTGACGGATGTTATCAAGCTTTCGTCAAATGAAAATCCGTTTGGGCCTTCTGATGCAGCGCAAAAAGAATTCTCTAAAGGGGTGCATCAGCTGCACCGCTATCCATCAACCGATCACGCAGAGCTGCGCGCGGCCATTGCAAAGGTGCATGGGCTGGATGCAGAGCGGATCATTTGCGGAGCTGGGTCTGATGAGGTAATTTCCTTTATTTGTCAGGCCTATGCAGGTGTTGGTGACGAGGTATTGTTTACCGAGCACGGGTTCTCGATGTACCGCATTTATGCGTTAGGGGCCGGGGCCACACCCGTTGAGGCACCAGAGCGCGAGCGGGTGACAGATGTGGATGCGCTGCTTGCTGCTTGCACCGATAAAACCCGCATTGTGTTTGTGGCCAATCCCAATAACCCGACTGGCACGATGATTGGCAGCAATGATCTGACGCGTTTGGCCGATGGTTTGCCCCCCAAGGCTTTGCTGGTGCTGGACGGGGCTTATGCCGAATATGTCGAAGGGTTTGATGGGGGTGCGTCACTGGTGGAATCA
>CAMZKY010000168.1 GCA_947311455.1 uncultured Marinosulfonomonas sp.
ATTTCCAGTTTGATCGCCACTTCCTTGTTAGAGCGGCCCTGCGCCAGTTCCAGAAGCACCGTTTGTTCGCGGCTGGTCAGGGTTTCGCGCCCGTCTTTGGTTTTGGGGGCAAGGGCGGCATTGGCGCCGGTGCATAAATACTGTTTTCCCTGAAGCACCGTATCAATGGCGGTTTTGATTTCTTCGGTGGGAACGTCTTTTAGAATATATCCTACGGCACCATAACTAAGGGCGGTTTGAATGTATTCGGGGGTGTCGTGCATCGACAGGATTAAAATCCGTGTTTTCGGATGCTTTTCCAGCAAATGCTCGGTGGCTGATAAGCCGTTCATGCCGGGCATATTCAGATCAAGCAACACGACATCGGGCCTCAATATTTCGATCTGGTCAATGATGGCTTGCGCATTTGAAAGCGTGGCAACGACTTTGATATCATCATAGGTTTCAAGAATGGCCTCGATCCCTTCGGCAACCATCTGATGATCATCAACGATCACAACGCGAATTGGGTTGGTCATATTGTATCCTTTGCCTCGCCGTTTGATTTGCTTTTCGGCGACAGCATATGGGTCAGAGGCACTTGGGCTTCGACGATTGTTCCATTACGAGTATTGGTCAGGCGTAAGTTGCCGTTTAACTGATCTATACGTTCTTGCATATTGCGCAATCCAAGGCCGGTACTTTTGGCGCGGTCTTCCATAGTGCCGACCCCGCACCCATTATCTGTAATGCGTAAGGTTGCGCCGTTTTTGTGGCCAAACAGGTTTAGCGAAACATGGCTGGCACCCGCGTGGCGTTCGATATTGGTCAGGGCTTCTTGGGCAATGCGGTAAAGCGCGATCTTGGCATCAGAATCAAGCCGATTTTGAAACACCACAGTTTCCAGATCGGTTTCGATACCGGTACGGGTGTTAAAATCATTGGCCAGCGCCTGCAGTGCAGGGCCAAGGCCCAGATCATCCAGAACCCCCGGGCGCAAATCACGGCTGATGCGACGCACTTCCTGAATGGCGCCGTTCAGGCTGTTGATGCCTTTGTCCAGGCTATCGCCAGCCTTGGGATCCCCGCCGCGCATCTTTTTACGTGATAATTCAAGAGCATAGCGAACACCAACCAGAATTTGGCTGATGCTGTCATGCAGTTCACGCGCCACGCGCCCGCGCTCTTCTTCTTGGGTGTCGAAAACCCGCTGGGTCAGGGCCTTGAGTTTAACATCCGCCAAACGACGTTCGCGGATATTGATCACCATACCCGAACCGAACACCGCCATCAGGGCGGCCATGGTGATCGCCCCGATATATAAAAATGTTTGTTGCACGCGGGTTTCTACCTCGGCGCGTTCCGATGCAATGGTTTTTAGAACATCGTCAATAAACACCCCCGTGCCAATCACCCATTTCCAATCTTGCAGGCCGACAACATAAGTGACCATGCGTTCTGTTTCACCGGTTGAGGGTTTTGGCCAATCATAAGTTAGATAGCCGCCGCCATTGCGGGCGATTTCAATCATTTGATCGACCACCATTTGCCCGTCTGGCCCCGGCTTGCCTGCCCAATTACGACCAATCAGATCGGCTTTCAGTGGGCTAACCAGATTGTTTCCATCATAATCATAGGTGAAAAAATATCCGTCTTGGCCATATAAAAGCGCCGCCAAGGTTTGGGAAACCGCCAGTTTGGCCACGTCATCATCGGGCAGGGCGCGGCCATAGATGTTGATAAACGAGGTGCGCGCCAATGACATATAATTCTTAAGTTCGGCCTTTTTTGCGGTGATCAGCTCTGATTCCAGAAAGGTGATTTCTTGACGTGCGGTCTGGCGTGATTGATTGGCCACCAGAAACGCAATCGCCACCGCTGCCAGTAACAAAGGCAAAGTGGCGGTTAGGAAAACCTTTTGTCCGTAGTTTAATTTTCCGCCAAACATCGTCAGATTTACGGCCTTTTTATGCTGATTCTTTTGAATGTGTTTCTCCGTGGTTTTCAGCATGAAGCAGCGTGGCGTGGGCGTCAATTCTGAATTATGTGCTTGAAACCCGCATTTAATTGGCAAAAAAAACGCATTTTGCAGGTTTCTACGCATTAGTTGGTATTCCATGCCGCAGCGCCAGTGGCTAGGATTGTTACACCTGAAACGATCAGTCCGCCAAAAAGTGCGGGCATGAACTCTATGGGAGGAGTAACTCTATGGATCGTCGCTCATTTTTGAGAAC
This sequence comes from uncultured Marinosulfonomonas sp., assembly GCA_947311455.1. GTDB lineage: Bacteria > Pseudomonadota > Alphaproteobacteria > Rhodobacterales > Rhodobacteraceae > Profundibacter. The sequence goes on from CAMZKY010000168.1 coordinate 2,214, forward strand.
AACTGCACTCGGTGGATCAGCCGCTGCTGCATCTACACTTGCTGCACCAGCTTATGCATCTGGCAAAGTTAAACTGACAATGGTTACATCATGGGGCCGTGGCCTTGCCGGTGTGTTTGATGCGGCTCAGCACTCTGCTGACGCGATCAACGCGATGTCGGATGGCACACTCGAAGTCGAAATCAAAGCTGCTGGCGAACTTGTTGGCGCGTTTGAAGTCTTTGACGCGGTAACATCCGGCCAAGCCGACATGTATCACGCGGCCGATTACTATTTCACCGGTCAACATCCTGGTTACCAGTATTTCACTGCTGCGCCGTTTGGCATGACACCTCAGGAATTGATGAACTGGTATCTGCATGGTGAAGGTTCTGCGTTCCATAACGAACTCGGCGAAATCTTTGGTTTGAAACCATTTCTTGCCGGTAACACAGGCCCACAAGCCGGTGGTTGGTTCAAAAAAGAAATTAATGGCCCCGAAGATTTCAACGGCCTGAAATTCCGTATGCCAGGTATGGGTGGTAAAGCCCTTGGTAAACTTGGCGCATCTGTTCAAAACCTTCCGGGTTCCGAAGTGTATCAAGCCCTTGCATCCGGCGCGATTGATGGCACCGAGTGGATCGGCCCATGGGCTGATGAAAAAGCCGGTTTCCAAGAAATCACGAAGTTCTACTATACCTCCGGCTTCCACGAGCCAGGTGCAGCACTAACACTTGCAACAAACCTTGAAGTTTTTGAAGGTCTGTCTGCTGCGCATCAGAAAATCATTGAAACGGCAGCCGGTGAAACCCACCAGTGGAGCCTTGCCCAGTTCATGAACAACAACGGTGCCGCGCTTCAGCGTTTGCAAGCCGGTGGTGTTAAAACACTGGAATTCCCTGATTCTGTTTGGGATGCATTTGGCAAGGCCTCCAAAGAGACTCTGGACGAATACATGGATGACGAATTGTTCGCCAAAATCCGTGCAAGCGTCGAGAAATCAATGAAAGCCTCGTCCAGCTGGATCAAGAAATCAGCTGGTGCATATTCTGCACAACGCGATCGCGTAATGGGCTGATTTTAAATCGTTAAAACGTGGTCGGGCTGCTTTTCTGTGGCCCGACTATACCCACTACGCCCAGCGTGGGCAGGGGATTTACCAAAAAAGATCGGGGGCAGGGATGCTGGACGCAATTGTCTGGTTCTTCAAGAACATTGCCATGTCATTTTATAACGTCGGATATGCGGTTTCGCATCCTGCGTCATGGCTTGGATGGGTTAACGGGATGGATAGCCTGGAAGACAAACAATCGCTGATGCGGTTTGTTTACTACGGCGGCTCCCAAGAGTTTTTCTTTGTTATTTTCACCACGTTTCTGGTGGTTACAGCCTATGGCATGTGGCGCAACCAGTTTATGTGGAAATGCGTGCGGTTTCTGGAAGGGATTGCCAATTTTCTTGGCCGCACTGCGGCATGGATCGGGTTGTGGATGGTATTCCAGCAAATCGTGATCGTGTTTATGCAGCGGGTTTTCGTGGCCGCCAATATTGGTCTGGGGGCGTGGCGCCATGATGTAAGCTGGTGGGCCGAAGAACTGAAACTGTTTAACGCGATGATTGTGGCCCTGTGTGTAACTTATACCTTTGTGCAGGGCAGCCATGTGCGCGTGGATCTGGTTTATGCCAAGGTCAAATACCGCACCAAGAAATCCATTGATATGTTCGGCTCGCTTTTCTTTATGATGCCGGTTGCGGTTCTGGTCTGGATGTATGGCTGGTTTTTCCTGTGGCGTCACCTGATCGTGCCAAAACCTGCGGCCTCGTATACGCTGGATAAAATGATCCTCAAGGCCCGCGCCTTTCGCTGGAATGTCGAGCATCTAAGCTTCTCTCCGAACGGGTTTGACGCATATTATCTGTTTAAAATCCTGCTGGTATCCTATGCCGCTCTGGTGTTCATGCAAGCCGTTGCATTTTTCTATCGTTCCTATCTGGAACGCAAGGAAGGGCCGGAATCCGAAGGTAAGTATCTGGATAAAGACACGCTTGGCGAAGGCGAAGAAGCCTACGAAGGCACACACTAATAGGGAACGGACACCATGTTTTTTGGACTTGATGGCGTAGAAGTAGGCCTGATTATCATCTTTCTGTCCCTGTTCGGGGCAATTCTTTCCGGCTTTCCGGTGGCGTTTGCCATTGGTGGGGCCGCGATTATCTCATTCACTCTGATTGCGGGGCTGGACAGCGCTGGATTGCTGATCCATCAGGCGGTTGACCAATCGTCCGAGGCGTTTAACGCCATCGTCGCCACCGGTGTTCATCCGGATAAAATCAGCCTGTTCCGATATCCTGATTTGCCCACCGAGGCTGTGCCGGTATTCGAGCGCGGTTGGGAATTCGCCATGAAAACCAACCTCAGCTTTATCGTGAACCGGATCAATGAACGGGTTCTGGCGGGGGCGTCAATTGAAACCCTGCTGGCGGTGATCATGTTTGTGATGATGGGGATCACGCTTGAACGCTCGAAAATCGCCAATGATCTTCTGACCTCGATGGCGCGGGTGTTTGGCCCGCTGCCCGGTGGGCTGGCTGTGGCAGTTGTGGTTGTGGGGGCGTTTCTGGCCGCATCAACAGGGATTGTGGGCGCAACGGTTGTGACCATGGGCCTGCTATCGTTGCCCACTATGTTGAAACACAATTATTCCCCCGAACTGGCCACCGGCGTGATTGCTGCGTCGGGCACGTTGGGGCAGATTATTCCGCCCTCGATTGTGATCGTGCTGCTGGGCACCTTGGCGGGGGATCTGTATTCGGCTGCACAGGAACAACGCGCACAACTTGCCGGGTGTTCCGACGCGCTGACCTATCTGGGCGAAGCGGCGGTGGTTTCGGTGGGTACGCTATTCCAGGCGGCCATTTTGCCTGGGGTAATGCTGGCCATTCTTTATGGGCTTTACGCCTTTGTGTTTGCCTTGATCTTCCCCAAAAAGGCGCCGCCCGTGCCCCATATGGATACCCATGGCGAAAAAATTTCCGGTCGCTGGGCTATGCAATGGTTCCTGATTGCGCCTGTGGTTTTGATCGGGGGGATGCTGGCCCTTGCAGAATTCAATGTGGTCGGATCACAAAATATTATCGTTGACAGCTATTCCGATGCGAGCGAGGGGGCTTCGTTGCGCACCAATGTATCGGAGCAGTGCAAAGCCTCGATGATCGAATTGCACGGCATTGAAAAATGGAACGCCGCGATTGCCCAGCAGCAAACTATTGATGATGGGGGCGGGGTGCAGGAAAGCTATAAGCTGACCAAAGATCAACTGGTCAGCGCCAAAGCCGACATGGTGGCCAATGCGGCCCCTATCGGCACTGGAATTGCCGTAGCATTTACCTTCCTCGCGCTGATTTTGGTGTTTGCTCGCGGGATTTCGCCTTCGGCGGATACGCGGCCTTTATTGATCGGGTTTGCCGGTGTTATTCTGGCCTTTATTCTGGATACGGCCCTGATCAGCCCGCTGGATACGGCGGGGCACACGGTGGTCGTTCTGGCGGTGCCGATGCTGATTACACTTTACGGTGTGGTTTATGCGGCTAAAATCCTTGCCAAAAATGAGCTGTTGGCCGTGGTCTTTCCTCCGCTGGTGTTGATTGTCGCGGTGCTGGGGTCGATCCTTGGCGGGATCACCAACCCGACACCGGCCGCGGCGCTTGGAGCGGGCGGGGCGATCCTGCTGGCGGCCTATCGCAAGCTGAAAGACGAAAATCGCTCCGGTGCGCCGATCCTGATTGCAACCTTTTCGATTGTGATCATGCTGCTGGTCGGGGTGAACTTTGATCTGCGGATCAATCGCGCGGTTGTACCAACGCAAGACTGGATCGCCTATTACATCGCGTTTGGCACCTATCTGTTGGCTATGGGCGGCATTGTTTTCGGCTGTTGGGTGTTGTTCCGTGGCAAGGTGTTAAAACCAATAGTGCGCGAAACCGCCAAGGTAACCAGTATGGTATTTACCATTCTGATCGGCTCGCAAATGCTGAATCTGGTGATCATCTCGTTTGGTGGCGAAACCTATATTCAGCAATTCCTAACCAGCTTTGACAATGAAATCACCGTATTTCTGATCGTGATGGCAGTGCTATTCTTCCTTGGGTTTGTGTTGGATTTCCTTGAAATCATTTACATCGTTATCCCGATTGTGGGGCCAGTGATTTACGGCGGCACGTTTGATCCGAAATGGGTGACAATCATGATTGCGGTAAACCTGCAAACATCATTCTTGACACCACCGTTTGGATTTGCCCTGTTCTATCTGCGCGGCGTTGCCCCGCCCGAGGTCACAACCGGCCATATTTACCGCGGTATCATTCCGTTTGTATTGATCCAGGTGGCGGGGCTGGCTTTGCTCTGGTATTTCCCAAGCGTGGTGACGATCTTGCCAAACTGGTTCGCCGGATAATAGACGAAAAAAGGCCCGCGTTGATCCGGGCCTTTTTTTATTAACATACGGCCCAGAGCCTTTTTCCTGACGTTTTCCATACAGCGCTTAGAGCGCATAAGTGATTGTGACGAAACGACAATACTTGATTGTATTTGCGCTTCTATTGCATGTCTAACGCTATGGTTCTCTGCATGATTGTTCCTCTACTCTTGTAGGTTCTCTACAGGCCAAAGGAAATGATTGCTTCGTTCTAATTACACCGTCAACAACTTTTGGGCATAGCTCAAAATTTTATGCGGGCAAGCGATGTTGGAGGGTGTGTTTAAGATGGGGAGGATTGGGATCTATCAACTGCTAGCCTCAATTTAGGCACTACATTGTGAGGCCGGGTCACATGAAGAAACGGATTGGGCGCAGATTGCAGTGCTGTATCGCCTTAGGCATCAAATGGCGCCGAATGCCATTGTGCAACCGAATTTGACGGTGGCGGTTTCATTTGTAAATTCACCTGAAAAAGGCATTGATATTAAGAGATAATTTTTCATCCGTATTGGCCACATATCAATCATTCCGTGCCGCGGTGGCCGATATTAGCCGATGAAATGGTAACAGGCATCAGGCTGTGAAAGCCTATAATTGTGCCATTGAATTAATGCAGGTTGGAAGTGAACTGCAGTATTTAATTCAACAAAGAAATTTCCTTTAAGCAAAAAAAAGGCCGAGCACAAGGCTCGGCCGAAGTCCAACAGGGAGGTATGAAGTCGATAAGATTTTCATCAATTACCGTCTCCATGAGTTGTAAATAGGGTATGAGTCGCACATATTCAAGAAACAATATGACGCAGCGCAGCATTCCCGATATGCAATTATTGCATGGCTGATTTTTCGGCCTCGGCCCGCAGACGCTTGCGGCGTGCAATAATTTCATCCTGAACAAAGTCGCGAAAGGCTGCAATGCGTTTGGATTGGCGCAATTCTTCGGGGTAGGCAAGGAAAACCGGTATGTCGTGGGATTCATGTTCGGGCAGCACACGTACAAGGCTGGAAAAATCTTCGGTTACGTAATCTGGCAAAACACCAATGCCCAAATCAGACAGCACACTTTGTAAAACGCCAAAATAATTATTGACAGTCAAAAGCGATTTCACCCCGTGTGATAGTAACTCCTGCGCAAAAATGGCGCTTGCGCTAACTTGGGTCGAGGTGGTGCTCTGACAAACCAAACGGTGATTGTTTAGATCGGAAAGCGTTTCCAGTTTGGGTGCATTTGCTAAATATTTTTGTGTTGCATAAAGGCGCATGTTTACGCTCATTAGGCGTTTGCGGATCAGATTGGCCTGACTTGGCTCTTTCATCCGGATGGCCACATCGGCCTCGCGCATGGGCAAATCAAGCACGCGCTCCTTGAGGATCAGATCAATGCGTAGATCCGGATATTTATCATATAATGTTGATAAACGCGGTGCCACCCAAAGCGAGCCAAAGGCAACGGTGGTGGTGACCCGCAATTCGCCAAAGGCCTCCTCGGTGCTGTCTTTGATCCGTGCTGTGGCGGCATCTAGACGGTGATCCATGGCTTTGGTCGCGTCAAACAGCAGTTCACCCTGTTCTGTTAGAATCAATCCGCGCGCATGACGGTGAAAAAGTGTGGTATCGAGTGATTCTTCCAGTGAGCGGATTTGACGGGAAACGGCAGACTGGCTGAGGTGCAGGGTATCGCCCGCATGTGTCAGGCTACCGGCATCGGCAACTGCGTGAAATATTCTTAGTTTGTCCCAGTCCATATCATACCATACCATTCAAAAAAACATCATAAAACGAACATTCACTTAAAACCAGCATGCTTTCGTATGCAATATGAAAATAAATAAAATAGTGGTTGGTGGGTCATAGATTGTGACCTATTATAGCCGCAATGACGCACCACGGGAGGGTAGAGCCATGGACAAACCGACCATCAGTTTGAGCGATCGCTATGATCTGGAGAAATCACGGGTTTTGCTGAACGGCACACAGGCCTTGGTGCGGCTGATGTTGATGCAAAAATTGCGTGATAAGCAGGCTGGGTTAAATACCGCAGGCTATTGCACGGGCTATCGCGGTTCGCCACTGGGCGCGGTGGATATGCAAATGGAGCGGGCCAAATCGGTGCTGGATAAATCCGATATCACCTTTCAGCCGGGCATGAACGAAGATCTGGCCGCCACGGGGATTTGGGGCAGCCAGCAGGCGGAATTACGCGGTGAAGGTAAATATGACGGCGTTTTCGGGTTGTGGTATGGCAAAGGGCCGGGGGTGGATCGTTCGGGGGATGTGATGCGCCACGCCAATATGGCCGGAACCTCGCCCAATGGTGGCGTGCTGATGGCGATGGGCGATGATCACACGGGTGAAAGCTCCACCACCTTACACCAATCGGATTGGGCGATGATTGATGCTTATATGCCGATTGTCAGCCCTGCGGGGGTGCAGGAAATCCTTGATTACGGGTTATATGGCTGGGCGCTTAGCCGGTTTGCCGGTGTGTGGACGGGCCTAAAGGTGATGAAAGATACGATCGAGGTGACAAGCGTTGTTGATGGGCGCCCAGACCGGATGAAGTTTGTGACGCCGGAGTTTGATATGCCGGATGGCGGGTTGAATATCCGGTTGCAAGACACCCCCGTCGCCCAAGAAGCACGGATGATTGATTATAAACGCGTTGCCGCCGAAGCATTTGCGCGCGCCAACCGGATTGATAAGGTGGTTTGGGGAAAGCCGAACGCCAAAATCGGCTTTGTTGCAGCGGGAAAAAATTGGCTTGATCTGGTGCATGCGCTGGATTTGCTGGGGCTGGATCAGGTATCGGCTGAACGTCTTGGTATTACCACCTATAAAATCGCTCAGGTTTGGCCGATGGATATGACTTCGTTTCGCGAATGGGCGGATGGGCTTGATCTGATTGTGGTGGTTGAGGAAAAACGCAAGCTGATCGAAGTGCAGGTAAAAGAAGCAATTTTTGATGATCTGCGCGGCCGCCGTGTTTATGGCTGGCACAATAATCGGGGCGAAGAATTATTTCCAACCCGTATGGCGATTGATCCGATCCTGGTGGCCGAAAAAATCGGCATGATTTTAATTGAGGAAGGCCGCGAAACCGACGCGATCAAGGCCGGTATGCAGATGCTAAGCGAAGTGCAAACATCAGATAACGCAGAAGAAATTGCCGCACGCTTGCCGTATTTCTGTTCAGGATGTCCGCATAATAGCTCAACCAAAGTGCCAGATGGCAGCCGCGCTTATGCGGGCATTGGCTGTCATTATATGGTGCAATGGATGGACCGCAGCACGCTTGGGTTTACCCAAATGGGCGGCGAAGGGGCCAACTGGGTGGGGGAAGCGCCATTTTCGACAACCGGCCATATTTTCCAGAATATCGGTGATGGCACCTATAACCATTCCGGGATCATGGCGATCCGCTCTGCGGTGGCGGCAGGCACCACCATGACCTATAAAATCCTGTTCAACGATGCGGTGGCAATGACTGGCGGGCAAAATAACGAAGGTGGTCTAGACGCTGCCCAGATTGCGCGTGAAATCAAGGCCATGGGCGTTGACCATATCGCCATTGTTTACGATGAGAAAGAAGACATTGATTTTGCCGCTTTTCCAAATGGTTTAGATAAATTCCCTCGCGACCAGCTAAATACAGTTCAGGAAAAATATCGTAAAATCAAGGGTGTATCGGTTATAATCTATGTGCAAACTTGCGCTGCCGAAAAACGCCGCCGCCGAAAACGTGGGCTGTTTCCCGATCCTGATAAAAGGGTGTTTATCAACCCTGATATTTGCGAAGGCTGTGGCGATTGCGGGGTGCAATCGAATTGCGTGTCGATCGTGCCTCTGGAAACCGATCTGGGCCGCAAACGCATGATTGACCAAAGCTCTTGCAACAAGGATTTTTCCTGCGTTGACGGGTTTTGCCCCTCATTTGTAACGTTAAATGGGGCAAAGCCCAAAAAATCTGCAACGACCAGCGTGGATATTCCCGATTTACCGGTTCCAAAACTTCCGGCGATTAACGGAACGTATAATGTGGTGGTGACGGGAATTGGCGGCACGGGAGTCGTGACCATAGGTGCGATATTGTCGATGGCCGCGCATATTGACGGCAAAGGCTCGTCGATGATGGAAATGTCTGGTTTGGCGCAAAAGGGTGGCGCGGTACATATTCATCTGCGCTTTGCCAATGCCCCCGAAGATATTGCCGCCATTCGTGTGGCCTTGGGCGAGGCTGACGCGGTAATCGGTGGTGATCTGGTGACAACGGCCGGTGCAAAAACCATTGGTCTGATGAAATCCGGACGCACGGGGGCCGTGGTGAATAATCATGAAATCATCACCGGTGAATTCACCAAAAACACGGAATTCAAACTGCCTACAGATCGTTTAATGCTTCAACTTGAGGCGCGGTTGTCAGGGAATTTGCAAGATTTTAACGCCTCCGAATTGGCGCGTGCGTTGCTTGGGGATAGTATTTTTTCAAATATGATGATGTTGGGGGCGGCGTGGCAACGCGGGTTGGTGCCCATTGACCAAAGCGCGATATTAACAGCAATTGAACTGAACGGTGCTGCGGTTGACGGCAATAAACGCGCGTTTGAAATCGGGCGTTGGGCGATTGAATGCCCGAAAGAGGCCGCCAAGGTGCTAATGCCCAAAGCTGCCCCAGAACTGAAAACACTGGATGAGATTATCGCACTGCGTGCGGATCAACTTGTTCAATATCAAAATGTGGCTTTGCGCGACAAATATCTTGCATTGGTTGGTCAGGCCAAAGATGACCGGTTAAAAGAGGCGGTTGCCAAGGGGTATCACAAGCTTCTTGCCTATAAAGACGAATACGAAGTTGCGCGCCTGATGCTTGAAACCGAAGCCAAAGCCAAAGAAAGCTTTGACGGGGCATTCACCATGCAATTCCATCTTTCCCCTGCATTTTTTAGTGGAACCGATGCAAATGGCCGTCCAAAAAAGCGGAAATTCGGGGCGTGGATGATGAGCCTGTTCAAAATATTGGCAAAAATGAAAGCGGTGCGCGGCAAGTGGTATGATCCGTTTAGCCATATTGGTGAACGCAAGCAGGAACGCGCGCTAATTGCTGAATATGAACGGGATATGCAGGCGGTGTTGCCCAAAATCACGCCAGACAATCTGGATATCGCGATTAGAATTGCCGAGTTACCGCTCGTTATCAAAGGTTTTGGCCCCGTTAAGCAGGAAAATGCCTTGATGGCGGGCGAAATCCGCAAGGATTTAATCGAACAGTTCCACGCGCCAAACGAACCTCAATCTGTTGCAGCAGAGTGATCACGCGAATTATACCGATAAACTTGCGCTAAGTGCTGGCAATGGCGGGCGTTTCTAACTAAAGACGTGGCACCACTTGATCAGGATAAGTCTGTGAATCAAAGAGAAGTCACTCGTGAAATAAGCTACGCGACCGCTGCCAAATCTGCGGCAGGGCGTACGATGATCCGTGTGATTGAAAACGCCACGGGGCGGATTAAACTTATTAAGCGCGCCAAAGATTATGATGTCGAGGTGGCCCAAGGGCGAAATTTCTGGGACGTGATGGTGGATCGGTACGGCTTAACGCTGGATGTTTACAAAGGCAGCCTTGCCAATATTCCAAGCGATGGCCCTTTGGTGCTGATCTCAAACCATCCTTACGGGATTCTGGACGGTCTGGTGATGGGGCATGTGTTGTCACAAGCCCGCCGTGGCGATTTTCAAATTATGGCGCATACGGTGTTTCGCAAGGCCGAAGACATCACCCGCCATATCTTACCCATCGATTTTTCCGAAACCCGCGAGGCGCTGAAACTAAACCTGAACACCCGAAAAGAGGCCCTGCGCTATTTGGGGGCAGGGGGCGCGGTGGGGATTTTTCCCGGCGGCACCGTTTCCACCAGCATTAAACCTTTTGTTAAACCTATGGATCCTGTCTGGCGTAGTTTTACCGCGAAAATGGTGGCCAAATCCGGTGCCACTGTCGTTCCGATGTTCTTTGATGGTAACAATTCGCAGCTGTTCCAGCTGGCCAGCCACGCCCACTATAATCTGCGCGTCGCCCTGTTGATCCGCGAATTCCGCCGACGTATCGACGAACCTGTGCGTTTGGCCGTTGGCGAGCCAATTTCACCCGAGGTTTTTCAATCATTCGGCAGTGATTCACGCGGATTGATGGAATTTCTGCGCGACAGCACATATGCCCTATCGTCAAAGCAGGAAGATACCTCTATCTATGGTATGGACTGTTAAATCATTCACGTAATTGAGGCGAAAAATGGCCGTTGGTATTTTTGATTCTGGCTTGGGAGGTTTGACCGTTTTAAATGCGGTACAAACCCGTTTACCCGATGTTTCCTTTGTTTATTTAGGTGACAATGCGCATGCGCCTTACGGGGTGCGGGATGCGGATGATGTCTATGCGTTGACAAAATCGGCCGTTGAACGGCTGTGGGACACGGGCTGTGATCTGGTGATTTTGGCCTGTAATACCGCCAGCGCTGCCGCGTTGCGTAGGATGCAAGAGGCCGGATTGCCCAAGGGCAAACGGGTTCTAGGGGTGTTTGTGCCCCTGATCGAAGCCCTGACAGAACGGAATTGGGGCGATAATTCTCCGCCTCGGGAGGTCAGCGTTAAAAACGTCGCGCTGTTTGCCACGCCCGCCACCGTGGCCAGCCGCGCCTTTCAGCGGGAACTCGCGTTTCGCGCCATTGGCGTTGATGTCGAGGCCCAAGCCTGTGGTGGTGTTGTGGATGCCATTGAAGAGGGCGATGAAATTCTGGCCGAAGCGCTTGTGCGCAGCCATGTTGAGGCTCTGACGCGCAAGATGCCAAAGCCCGACGCGGCGATCCTTGGCTGTACGCACTATCCGTTGATGGAAAGCACTTTTCAGGCGGCTTTGGGCGGTGATGTCAAAGTCTTTTCGCAGGCCAATCTGGTGGCTGACAGCCTTGCCGACTATCTAACCCGTCACCCTGACATGATCGGGCAGGGCGATGAAAATCTGTTCTTGACCACTGGTGACCCCGATGCGGTGTCCAACAAAGCCACCCAGTTCCTGCGACGAAAGATCACTTTTACGTCTACTTGATTGAAGCGCCCGCGCGCTTTGCCTATATAAGCATTTGAACAAGAGAGGCCGTATCATGACCCATAAAATCGCAATCCTTGGTGCCAGCGGTTATACTGGTGCCGAGCTTGTGCGCCTTATCGCCAACCATCCCAATATGGAAATTGTTGCCCTGTCCGGCGAACGCAAGGCGGGCATGGCATATCGGGATGTTTTCCCGCATCTGCGCCATCTTGATTTGCCTGATCTGGTGAAAATCGACCAGATTGATTTTTCCGATGTTGATCTGGCATTTTGTGCGCTGCCCCATGCCACATCACAGGCGGTGATCCGTGAATTGCCAGCCGATTTGCGCATTGTTGATCTGTCAGCCGATTTTCGGCTGCGCGATGTTGACGAATACGCCAAATGGTATGGCAAACCCCACGGCGCGCCGCATTTGCAACCCGAGGCCGTCTATGGCCTGACCGAATTTTACCGCGATGAAATCCGCAATGCGCGCCTTGTGGCGGGCACCGGATGCAATGCGGCCACAGGGCAATATGCCCTTAACCCGTTGATGACAGGCGATATTATTGATCTGGATGATATTACGATTGATCTAAAGGCGGCGGTGTCCGGTGCTGGGCGCTCGCTAAAGGAAAATCTGCTGCATGCGGAGCTATCCGAGGGCTATCACGCCTATGCGGTTGGTGGCACCCATCGCCATTTGGCCGAGTTCGATCAGGAATTTTCACGCCGTGCGGGCCGTCCGGTAAAGGTGCAGTTCACTCCGCATCTGATCCCTGCCAATCGGGGGATTTTGGCCACGATTTATGTTAAGGGCAACGCCAATGCGGTGTATGCTGCGCTTGAAACTGCCTATGAAGACGAGCCATTTATCATCACCTTACCGATGGGCGAGGCCCCGTCAACGCGTCATATCCGTGGTTCGAATTATTGCCATATCGGGGTAATTGCCGACCGGATCGAAGGGCGCACGATTATTATCGCAGCACTTGATAACCTCACGAAAGGGTCATCAGGCCAAGCGTTACAAAACGCAAATATTATGTTAGGAGAGGAAGAAACCGCAGGTCTGTTGGCCGCCCCGGTCTTCCCATGAGGATGTTATGAAAAGCCTGAAAAAAACCCGCCGGATACAAATCATCATCGTGGCCTTTGTGGCGCTGGCGGTTTCTACTGCGTTGATTGGTTATGCGATGAAAGACGGGATCAACTATTTTAAATCCCCAACCCAAGTGGTTGAGAATACACCTTCACCCAGTGAGGTGTTCCGCATTGGGGGCCTTGTGGAAGAGGGATCATTGGTGATTGGCGAAAGTGAAACCATCAAGTTTCGCATTACCGATACGGCCAATACCATTGACGCCATTTTTACTGGCGTGCGCCCCGATTTGTTTAAAGAGGGGCAAGGCACCGTTGCGACGGGCAGCTTTGTCAACGGCGTGTTTGTGGCTACTGAAATTCTGGCCAAACACGACGAAAACTATATGCCCAAAGAGGTGGTCGATGCGCTGAAAGATCAAGGATATTACGTTGATCCTGAAGCGCCTGCGAACGGTAGTTAAGCGCCGCATTAACCCTTTTTGCCAATGCTACTCCCAAATTGAGTCTTGGGGGTGCTATGAAAACCGTTACAGAAATTGCACAGGAAATTGTTGCCCGCGAAGGCGGCTATGTGAATGATCCCGATGATCCGGGGGGAGCAACAAACTTTGGGGTGACCATTCACACGATGGGCCGACTTGGGCTTGATCTGGATGGGGACGGTGAAATTACTGCCAAAGATGTGCGGCTGCTGACGCGTGAGCAGGCCACAGATATCTTCATCACCCATTATTTCAAACGAACGCGGGTTGCTGATCTGCAAACTGTTTTGCACGCCAGCGTATTTGATATGTACGTGAATGCGGGCAGTAATGCAGTGAAAATCCTACAACGCCTGTTTGTTGATATGGGGCAGGCGATAGGCGTGGATGGCGGGATCGGCCCGCAAACCATTGCCGCTAGCGAACTTGCCTATCAACGCGCCCCCCAATATCTGGCCGATGCTTACGGCATTGCGCGGCGCAATTATTATTACGCCTTGGCCGATGCCCGCCCAAAAAGCCGCAAATATGCGCGCCGTCGCGACGGGGGCAAGGGGGGCTGGATTTTACGGGCCGAGGAATTTATCTCGCCCAAATATCATCTAACCGACGCACAACATCGGGAAAGGGTTTCGAAATGGGGTTGATTGAACGGATATTCACCGGATTATTTGGCGGCGGGCGCAACGTGATTGCCGAAACCGCCGAGGTGTTTCGCGAAAACAGTGAAGAACGCGCTGTTCGCGGCAATGTTTTGCGGGTGCAGGCGATGCGTGAACACGGAGTTGAATTCAACCGCTCTCGCAAAGGCGGGTTTGACCGTTTTATGGACGGTGTTAACCGTCTACCACGCCCCGCCCTTGCGCTTGGCACGCTTGGGTTGTTCATTTCGGCGATGTCTGACCCGATCTGGTTTGCCTCGCGTATGCAGGGGCTTGCTTTGGTGCCTGATCCGCTTTGGTGGTTACTTGGTGCCATCGTGTCATTCTATTTTGGCGCGCGGCATCAGATAAAAGGCCAGGAATTTCAACGCTCTATCGCTGAAACCATGACGCGGGTGCCGATGGTAGTGGAAAATATCCGCACCCTTAGAACCCTGCGCGCAACCTCACCCAATGTGGCAGCGACCGGCGTTGATGCTGTGCTTTCTACGGTTGCAACCGCCCCCGCCGAAAACGCGGCGCTGATGGATTGGAAGCGCAATCTAACGTGATTGTGACAATGCGTCCGATCTGAGCGGGCACGTTTTCCATTGGCGACTCTGTGCAAAATGTCTATGAACAGCGGTATGTATATTGAACTTGGCCACTTTGCCCTCATTCTCGCGTTTGCCGTTGCTATCGTGCAAGCTATCATTCCCTTAATCGGTGCGCACAAGCGTTGGCCGGGTTGGATGGCAATTGCCGGGCCCGCTGCGAATGTGCAATTTGTGTTGACGGCTGCTGCATTTGCGGCGCTGACCTATGCGTTTGTGATGTCTGATTTTTCACTTAAGGTGGTATATGCCAATTCTCATACAGACAAACCGATGCTTTACAAAGTAGCGGGGGTTTGGGGAAATCATGAAGGTTCCATGTTACTGTGGGTTTTGATCCTGTCATTGTTTGGCGTTATGGCGGCTTGGTTTGGTGGCAACTTGCCTGCCACATTAAAAGCGCGTGTTTTAGCGGTGCAATCATCAATTTCAGTGGCCTTTTTGGGATTTATCCTGTTCACATCCAACCCGTTTTTACGTTTGGAAACCCCGCCGTTTAACGGTTTGGGGCTTAACCCGTTGTTGCAAGATCCAGGTTTGGCGTTTCACCCGCCGTTTTTGTATCTTGGTTATGTGGGCCTTTCCATGTCGTTCAGCTTTGCCATTGCGGCATTGATTGAAGGGCGCGTGGATGCCGCATGGGCGCGTTGGGTGCGCCCTTGGACACTGGCCGCATGGATTTTCCTGACCATAGGCATTGGGCTTGGATCATGGTGGGCCTATTACGAACTTGGTTGGGGCGGTTTCTGGTTCTGGGATTCGGTTGAAAACGCATCCTTCATGCCATGGCTGATTTCCGCAGCCCTGTTGCATTCCGCGATTGTGGTGGAAAAACGTGAATCATTAAAATCATGGACGATCTTGTTGTCAATTTTGGCCTTCGGGTTTTCCTTAAGCGGCGCGTTTATCGTGCGCTCGGGTATTTTGACCTCGGTGCATGCTTTTGCCACGGATCCGGAACGCGGCATGTATATTCTGTTTATTCTGGCCTTCTTTACCGGCGGATCGCTGATCCTGTTTGCGGTGCGTAGTCATGCGTTGGAAGCCAAAGGAATCTTTAGTCTGGCCAGCCGTGAGGCGGCGCTGGTGCTAAACAACATCCTTTTGGCTGTGGCGGCGTTTGTGGTGTTTTTCGGCACTGTTTGGCCCTTGATCGCCGAAATAGCGTTTGAACGTAAGCTTTCGGTCGGGGCACCGTGGTTCAACATGGCCTTTACGCCATTTATGATCGCGCTGGCCATCGCCTTGCCCATCGGGGCGATATTACCGTGGAAGCGCGCCAAGCTGAAACGGGCAATTAAATCCATGTCGGGCATCTTTGCGCTGGCACTGGCGCTGGCTGTTTTGGCGTGGGTTATGCAAACCGGACATACGGCCTTTGGCCCCGTCGGGATATTCTTGGGATCATGGATTGTGTTTGGAGCGATTTACGATTTCTGGATGCGCACCGGTCGCGGTGCGGTATCTGTGCGCCTGTCACGCGCGTTTCGTTTACCGCGTGCTGATTGGGGTAAGGTTGTGGCCCATGGTGGCCTTGGCATCACCATGATCGGGATTTCCTGTCTTATGGCGTGGCAACAAGAAGACATCCGCGTTGCCCAGTTGAACCAACCGTTTACGGTTGGTGATTACGAGGTCACGCTGCTTGAAGTGCACCGCGAACGTGGTCCGAACTATATCACCACGATTGGCGAAATGAACGTGACTAAAAATGGTAAGCTTGAGGCACATCTATTCCCCGAAAAACGCATCTATCCGGTGCAAGGCATGCCAACAACCGAGGCCGCGATTGATAACGGCATGTTCCGTGATCTTTATCTGGTAATCGGGGATGAGCAAAACAATGGCGGGTGGGCTGTGCGCACCTATATCAAACCCTTCGCCAGCTGGATTTGGGCAGGGGCATTGTTAATGGCCATTGGCGGCATCCTTAGCTTGACTGACCGTCGGTACCGCGTGGCGGCTGGCGCACGTAAATCAACATCGGCCATTGTGGCACCAGCCGAGTAATGGCGGAGTAATACTGTGAAAAAGCTTATTTTTATATTGGTGTTTCTGGCTGGGCCTGCCTTTGCGGTGCTACCGAGCGAGGTTCTGGACGATCCTGTACTAGAGGCGCGTGCGCGCGCCCTTAGTCAGGAATTAAAATGTGTGGTCTGTCAGGGTGAAAATATTGACGAATCCAATGCGGGTATCGCCCATGATCTACGCATTCTGGTGCGTGAGCGCCTAACAGATGGCGCCAGCGATCAGGACGTGCTGGATTTCATCGTTTCACGCTATGGCGAATATGTGCTGATGCGCCCCACATTCAAAGGCGGCAATATCGCACTTTATCTGGCAGGGCCGGTGATGTTGTTGCTTGGCTTTATTCTGGCCTTTGTCTATCTGCGCACGCGCACCAGCGGCCAGATTGCCTCGGGCGTTGAACTGTCGGATGACGAAAATCAACGTTTGCAGGAAATTTTAAAAGAATAACGCGCAGTTACACTTTTAAATTTGGCGAAATCCTTTATCCCTTGTGCAAACCACGCGGGAGCATAAAATGAACTATTCCACCATTCGCCTGAGTCTGAGCGATGATGTCGCTGTTATCACCCTGAACCGACCCAAAGTGATGAATGCGCTCAACACACAGATGCGCGCCGAAATTGCTCATGCGGTTAAGGATGCCGAAACCAAAGCGCGCGTTTTGGTGCTGACAGGCGAAGGCCGCGCGTTTTGTTCGGGGCAGGATCTGGGTGATCGTGCCAACACCGCCAATATTGATATGGAGCGCACCCTGCGCGACGAGTATTTACCGATGCTCAAAGCGATCTTTGATTGTAAAATCCCCACCATTTCCGCCGTGAACGGTGCGGCTGCCGGTGCTGGTGCCAATCTGGCCCTTGCGGCAGATGTGGTGATCGCGACGCAAAGTGCGGTTTTCCTACAGGCCTTTACCCGCATTGGTTTGATCCCTGATGCAGGCGGCACTTATTGGTTGCCCCGCCAAATGGGCGCAGCCAAGGCCATGGGCGCGGCCTTGTTTGCCGATCCTATCAGCGCACAACAAGCTGCAGATTGGGGTATGATCTGGGAAGCCATAGATGATGAGGAGTTTGAATTCCATTGGTGGGCACGGGCCAGCAAATTGGCAACAGGGCCAACATTTGCCTATGAAAAAGTAAAAGAAGCCATTCGTGGATCATTTGACAATACATTGGATGAGCAATTGGCGCTTGAGGCAAAACTACAAGGCCGATGCGGCAAAACCCACGATTTCAAAGAAGGGGTTTTGGCGTTCATGGAAAAACGCCCTGCCAAATATGAAGGACGCTAGCGCTTAATCCCCCCTGTTATTTCCTTCTTTTTCGTCTAAATATCCCCGGGGGAGCCTGTGCGAAGGCACAGGCCGGGGGCAGACAGCCCCGACCCCCTGCCGATCCCAAGGGGTATCGGCCGTTGTTTTATGCTCCAACCCCAATTGCATACCAGCACATTTCCATTTTGTTTTTTTCGTATTTTAAGCTAACTTAGCATTATTTTTCTGAAAGGACATTTGATGAACAGGCTTTTTCTTGCTGTTAGCATTTCATTTTTAACCACTGCCGGTTTTGCCGGATCAATCGAGGATGCGCGTCAAGCCTATCAAAGCGGTCAATACGCTGCTGCCCTGAAGATTGCGGTTCCGGCAGCAAAAGGTGGCGATCCGGTGGCGCAAAACCTCGTTGGGGCGGCCTATAATGATGGGCACGGGGTAGAGCAGAATATTGCCACGTCAATTACATGGTTCAAAAAATCGGCGGATCAAGGTTATGTTAAAGCCATGTATAACCTCGGCCTTGCATACCGTAATGATGTGTCGCCACCAAATTATATCAATGCCATAACCTATTTTGAACTGGCCATGCGCGATGAATACCCATCCGCGTTCACTCAACGGGGTGAAATGTATATGTCGGGGCAAGGCAGTGATGTTTTACCTGATCGGGCGCGTATTGTGTTAAACCGCGCTGCAGCGCTAGATGACGCAGACGGAATGGCTATGCTGGGGGATTTGTATCGCACAGGGGAAGGCGGCGATATAAACCTGGACATGGCGCGTCGCCTTTATTCGCGCGCTGCCGCGCTTGGGCACGCAACCGCAATGGGTAATCTTGCCTTGATGTACGAAATGGGCCTGGGCGTACTTGAGGATACCACAATTGCCTATACCCTATATGTCGAAGCCGTAGAGCTGGGGGATGCCAACAGTTCCGTCAATCTGGCCAGTTTTATGATGGAATTTGACGGGTATTGGACTGATCCTTCAACCGCCTACGCCTATTGCCTGTGGGCCTATAAACTGGTGGGCGATAACCCGCCCGAACGCTTTGATCAGGTGTGTCGCGGAATCAAATCACAATTAACCGATGGTGAAATCCGTCAAGCAAATACGCGTTTTGAATCGTGGTAAAGGCAACTTTCCACTAAAACCGTGGCAGCTTTCGCGGCGCACGCTCCAATTGCATACAGTCGGGCAAGAGTTCAAAATATTCAAGCCCAAACAATGCCAAGCAAATCGCAATCACCACCACGACAATCATCACCTGTTTCATGCTGGGCGGATGTCTGGCCAATTTGGCCATCCGCAAAAGTATACGGGTGTAATTCATGTAAACCGCACTTTGCCGATATAGGGCAAATTCCGGTTGCGTTGGGCAAAATCGATGCCATAGCCGACCACAAATTCATCGGGAATTTCAAAGCCGACCCAATCGGCGGTGATGTCCACCTCGCGCCGTGCCTGTTTGTTCAGCAAGGCAATGGTTTTCAGTTTACGCGGTTTGCGCGCGTTTAACAGGCCTACCACATGTTTCAGGGTAATGCCGGTGTCAACGATATCTTCGACCAGCAATACATCTTTGCCATGGATTTGGCCGCGCAAATCCTTCATGATTTTCACTTCGCGGCTACTTTCAGTGCCATCGCCATAGCTTGACGCCTCAAGAAAATCCACCTCGACAGGTAAATCAAGCTCTCGCACCACATCTGCGATAAACACAAATGATCCGCGCAACAGGCCAACCACAATCAATTTATCGGTATCTGCATAAGCATCGTGAATTTCACGGGCCAGATCTTCGATCTGCGCCGCAATGGTTTTGGCCGAGATCATTTCGTCAATGACATAGGGTCGCGTTGGCATAATGTATCCTTGAATTTTCTGCTCGCAGCCTCTTAATGGCACAAAACCACAGCAATGGAATAGGACAAAATGCCAACGCAGGGTGAAAAAAAGATACTGCCGTATTCAGCACAACAAATGTATGATCTGGTGGCCGATGTGGCGTCTTATCCAAAGTTTTTACCATGGACAGCCGCCGCCCGCATTCGCAGCCGCACACAGGTTGACGATCACGAAATCATGGAGGCCGATCTGGTAATTTCCTTCAAAGTGTTCCGCGAACGGTTCGGCAGCCGAGTTACCCTATATAAAGACGCCAAAAAAATTGATACCGAATATCTGGATGGGCCGTAAAAATATCTGGTCTCGAACTGGAAATTCACCGAACTGGACGACGGGTGCGAAGTGGAGTTCGGTGGCGAGTTCGAATTCA
>CAMZKY010000169.1 GCA_947311455.1 uncultured Marinosulfonomonas sp.
CCGAAAATTTACGCATTTAGACAATCGCAGCCAATTGTGCAGCCACCAGTTCATCAACGCCTTTTTCAGCAAGATCAAGCATCTGGTTCATTTGATCGCGAGAAAAGGTTGAACCTTCGGCTGACATCTGGATTTCGATCAATGATTTGCTGCCAGTCATAATGAAATTACCGTCAACACCTGCCTCGCTATCTTCAGGGTAATCCAGATCGAGAACGGATTGGCCAGCATAGATGCCGCAACTAACGGCGGCAACAGGGTCTAGCAAGGGGTCGGAAGTGACATCGCCAGCTTTCATCAGCTTATTCACCGCGAGGCGCAGCGCAACCCATCCACCGGTGATCGATGCACAGCGCGTTCCGCCATCGGCTTGCAAAACATCACAATCAACGGTGATTTGACGTTCGCCCAACGCAACACGATCAACACCTGCCCGCAAGGACCGGCCGATCAAACGTTGAATTTCTTGCGTGCGACCGGATTGGCCATTCTTTGCCTCGCGACGCATGCGCGTATTGGTGGCGCGCGGTAGCATTCCGTATTCGGCAGTAACCCAGCCAAGGCCAGAGCCTTTTAGAAACCGCGGTACTCCGGGATCAATCGTGGCGGTGCACAAAACGTGCGTATCGCCGCATTTGATCAAACACGATCCCTCGGCGTGGCGCGTAAACCCCGTTTCAATTGAAATTTCGCGCATTTGGTCTATATTTCTACCGGAAGGGCGCATGTTTTATCCTTTCTTTATCTGTTAAGGTGGGATACCTGCCCAAAGGCGACAAACGCAACCGAATAGTGATCAAATGACAAGCCACAGAGACATTTTCACAGATATGACAAGCCGAAGCAAAGAGGTGTTTCGGCTGGTTGTGGAAAGTTATCTGGAAAATGGCGCGCCGATTGGATCACGCACCTTGGTTCGATCTTTGAAAGAAAATGTAAGCGCGGCAACGATCCGAAACGTTATGCAGGATCTTGAACATCTGGGTTTACTGGATTCGCCGCATGTTTCGGCCGGGCGTGTGCCAACGCAGCAGGGATTACGCCTGTTTGTGGATGGGTTGTTAGAGGTCGAAGATTTACAGCGCGATGATCGCGAAAAAATTGATGCCATCGTTTCTGGGCAAGCGAACGACGTTGAAAATATGCTGGATCGGGTTGGAAACGCGTTGTCCAGCATGACGCTGGGGGCCAGCCTTGTTTTGACTCCGAAACACGAAGCGCCGATCAAGCATTTGGAATTTGTCAGCCTTGCGCCGGATCGGGCGCTTGTGGTGTTGGTGTTTGCTGATGGCCATGTTGAAAACCGCGTGTTCACTCCACCTATTGGGCAAACACCGTCTTCTATGCGGGAGGCGGCGAATTTTTTAAATGCGCTGGCCGAGGGCCACACGTTAAGCGAACTTCGCAGTAAAACCGTGAGGGAAATTTCGAATCACCGGCAAGAGCTGGATCAACTGGCGCAAAACCTTGTTGAGCGCGGCATTGCGATTTGGGCGGATGAGGAAAAAAACTTTGAACGCTTGATTGTTCGCGGGCGGGCGAACTTGTTGGAGCAGGAAACGGATGAAGATGATCTAAATCGGGTGCGCACGTTGTTTGATGATCTTGAGCGCAAGCGTGACATCGCGGAATTTCTGGATTTAACCGAAGAAGGCGAAGGTGTTCGCATTTTTATTGGCTCTGAGAACAAACTTTTTTCACTTTCGGGTTCATCTTTGGTGGTTTCCCCTTATATGAACTCTGAACGTAAAATAATTGGTGCTGTGGGGGTTATTGGCCCTACGCGCTTGAACTATGGTCGGATTGTTCCGATCGTTGACTATACTGCACAACTGATTGGGAAACTTGTTTCCGATTAGCCTTAGGAAGATAACTATGACAAACGAGCGTAACGACAATTTTCTGGACGATATCGATGCCGAGCTTGAGGCAATGGCAGAGGAAGAACAAGAAGAGCTAGACGTTGAAGAAGACGAACTTGAGCGTGTCACGGCGGAACGTGATGAATTTCGAGATCGTTTTATGCGTGCGTTGGCGGAATCTGAAAATGCTCGTAAACGCAGCGAACGAGATCGCCGCGAAGCGGAGCAATACGGCGGCTCGAAACTGGCCCGCGATATGATTTCCGTGTATGAAAACATGAAACGCGCCATTGATATGGCAACCGATGAACAACGCGAAGTTTCCGCAGCCTTGATTGAGGGCATAGAGCTGACGTTGCGCGAGCTTTTAAACGTGTATGAAAAGCACGGAATCGTGCGTATTTTACCAGAGATCGGGGATCGGTTTGATCCTAAAGTGCACCAATCGATGTTTGAGGCGCCGCTTCCTGATACAAAATCAGGAGACATCATTCAGGTGTCGGCCGAAGGCTTTATGTTGCATGATCGTTTGTTACGCCCTGCGCAGGTTGGCGTTTCTTCTAATCCGGCAAAATAAAACACGCCACGAATTGAAGCGGCGCTATTCCTCTAGCGCTTTCAATTCGTAAAGGGCGGTCAGCGCATCCAGGGGGGACATTGAATCTGGGTGAATATCCCTAAGGCGCGCCTCGATTTTTGAATTTTCAGCGGCTGGTTTTGGTGTGTCTAGCGTGGTTGAAAATAGTGGCAAATCATTGATCAAACCCGGCCCGCTTGTAGCGCCTTCGCGGTTATCTCTTTCCAACTTGGCAAGAATTGTCTTGGCGCGCTCCACCACGGCTTCGGGCAAGCCGGCCAATCTTGCTACTTGGACACCATAAGAACGATCCGCCGCACCCATTTTTACCTCGTGCAGAAATATTACATCGCCCTCCCATTCTTTCACTGTTACCGTGGCGTTTTCTACCCCCGTTAGTTTTTCTGAAAGGGCTGACATTTCGTGATAGTGGGTGGCGAACAGGCCACGGCATTTATTAACGTCGTGCAAATGCTCAAGCGTTGCCCATGCAATGGACAACCCGTCATACGTTGCGGTGCCGCGGCCGATTTCATCCAAAATAACCAGCGCGCGATCATCAGCCTGATTCAGAATTGCAGCGGTTTCAACCATTTCTACCATAAAAGTAGATCGCCCGCGTGCTAGATCATCTGACGCGCCAACGCGGCTAAATAATTGTGAAACAATACCGATATGTGCGTTGTCGGCGGGAACAAAACAGCCGATTTGCGCCAGAAGGGCAATAATAGCGTTTTGCCGCAAAAAGGTAGATTTGCCCGACATATTTGGCCCAGTTACCAGCCAGATATGGGCATCCTCATCGTCTGTTGCTAACAAGCAGTCATTTGCAACAAAAGGCGCGCTGCTTTGTTGCTCCAAGGCCTGTTCAACAACCGGATGGCGGCCGCCGTGAATTTTGAAAATACGCGAGGTGTCAACTGTGGGCCTTACCCAATTCTTTTCCATAGCGAGATCAGCAAATGCGCATCCAAGATCTATCTCGGCAACCGTATTGGACGAAAGGCCGATTTTTCCAAAGCTTTCCAAAACGGAGGCTTTTAAGGTTTCATAGAGCCGCTTTTCAATTTCAAGTGCGTGACTTCCGGCATTCAATATTTTTGTTTCGAGTTCGGATAGTGCCACCGTGGTAAACCGAACAGCATTGGCGGTGGTTTGGCGGTGAATGAAAGAATCCGACAACGGCTCTGACAGCATCGTTTTGGCGTGGTTTGCTGTGGTTTCGATGAAATAACCCAGCACATTATTATGTTTAATTTTCAGTGTGGGAATGCCTGTGGTTTCGGCATATTCTGCTTGCAAGCCGGCGATCACGCTGCGCCCTTCATCACGCAATTTACGCGCCTGGTCCAATTCTTCGTCGCACCCTTGCGCAATAAATCCGCCATCGTGCACCTGCAACCCGGGATCAGCGACAAGTGATTCCTGCAAAAGGGTGATCAACACATCATGATCTTGCAAATTGCGAATGGTATCACCAAATAGCGCGGGTAATTCGCAGCCTTGCAGGTGTTCAGCAAGAATACCGCATTGCTCAAGCCCGTTTCTGATGGCTCCTAAATCTCGCGGCCCTGCACGATCTAGCGATAGACGGGACAATGCGCGCTCCATATCCGGAACCGACCGTAGAATTTGGCGCAAATCTGCGCAGAGAGCGGGGTTATCGACGAAAAATCCGATTGTATCTTGCCGTTCGTGGATACGATCCAAATCACATGACGGGCTGGAAATTCTCTGGCTTAACAATCTGCTGCCAACCGCAGTAATTGTCCTGTCGATCGCTGAGATTAATGAGCCTTCGCGCCCGCCAGAAAGGCTTTGGGTGATTTCCAGATTGCGACGCGTGGCAGCATCAATTTTCATGATGGTGCTCGAAAGCTGCTGCACGGGTTTTGCTAAAAGGGGAAGCTGCCCCTTTTGGGTGATTTCGAGGTAGTCAACTATAGCCCCCATCGCCGATAATTCCGCGCGGGTGAACTGGCCGTATGCATCCAGAGATCCTATTGAGAACAGATTTTCCAACTTAGCCTTTGCAGAGGCACTATCAAAGCTGGAACGGGAAAGCGGTGTAAGCGAGATGCCCAATTCAGTGGCAAGTTCGCGAATATCAGGCTCTAACACGTCCAAAATGATCAATTCGCTTGGCATAAGGCGCGCCAATTCGGGAGGAAGGTTTACTCGTGCACAGGACAACACGTGAAATGAACCGGTGGAAATATCGACCCACGAAATAGCCGCATTGCCCTGAACTTCGCTGTAGGAGGCAAGGTAATTGTGCTGCCGCGCTTCTAGTAGTGAATCTTCGGTCAATGTGCCCGGGGTGACAAGGCGACGAACCTCGCGTTTGACAACGGCTTTATGTCCGCGTTTTTTCGCCTCGGCGGGGTTTTCCATTTGTTCGCAGACTGCAACGCGAAACCCTTTGCGGATCAGTGCCAGCAAATAGGTTTCTGCCGCGCGCGCAGGCACGCCACACATTGGAATATCATTGCCGTTGTGTTTTCCACGCTTTGTTAGTGCGATATCCAATGCAGATGCTGCGGCGACAGCATCATCAAAAAACATCTCGTAAAAATCGCCCATCCGGTAAAACAGAATGGCGTCTTTATATTCGGACTTAATCTCAAGAAATTGTGCCATCATCGGTGTGACGGTATTTTTAACGGCGCTCATCGTTTACCCCAAAAATCGACTTTTCTAATCATACGCAGCGCAGAAGAATTCCGAAAGAATAAAAGCGCATATTGCCGCCCCTACCGAACAGGAGTAATGATTGTAAAAATATGAACTGAAAGACGCAACAAATGTCCAACAACACCAAAGTTACCGCAGAAGAAGCACTCGCATACCATCTGGAGCCAAATCCCGGTAAATACGAGATCGTCGCGACCAAACCAATGACAACGCAACGCGATTTGTCTTTGGCCTATTCCCCGGGTGTTGCGGTTCCGGTGGAAGCGATCGCGGCAAATCCTGAAACGGCGTATGACTATACAAATAAAGGCAATATGGTTGCCGTTATCACCAACGGTACAGCGATTTTGGGCATGGGTAACTTGGGTGCATTGGCGTCAAAGCCGGTGATGGAGGGTAAAGCTGTTCTATTTAAGCGGTTTGCCGACGTGAATTCGATTGATATCGAGCTGGACACAGAAGACCCCACCGAGTTTATCGATGCAGTTAAACTGATGGGGCCAAGTTTTGGAGGCATCAATCTAGAAGACATCAAAGCACCCGAATGTTTCATCATCGAACAACGGTTGAAAGAACTGATGGATATCCCCGTGTTTCACGACGATCAGCATGGCACCGCGGTTATTTGCGTCGCTGGTTTGATGAACGCGCTTTTCCTGTCGGGCAAAAATATCGAAGATTGTAAAATTGTAGTCAACGGGGCAGGGGCTGCTGGGATTGCGTGTATTGAGTTGATCAAATCTATTGGGGCGCAAAACAAAAACTGTTTTCTATGCGATACCAAAGGCGTTATTTATCAGGGCCGCAAAGAAGGTATGAACCAATGGAAATCTGCCCATGCCGTTAAAACCAAAGACCGCACATTAGAAGAAGCGATGGTTAATGCCGATGTATTTTTGGGTGTGTCTGTTAAAGGGGCGGTAACACCGGAAATGGTCGCTACTATGGCGAAAGACCCTGTTATTTTTGCCATGGCAAACCCTGATCCAGAAATAACCCCGGAAGAGGCGCACGCGGTTCGCGAAGATGCAATCGTGGCCACGGGACGGTCTGACTATCCAAACCAAGTGAACAATGTGCTTGGTTTTCCTTACTTGTTCCGCGGTGCGCTAGATATTCATGCACGTGCAATCAACGACGAAATGAAAATCGCTTGTGCCCGCGCGTTGGCCGAACTTGCCCGTGCCGATGTTCCAGACGAGGTTGCGATGGCATATGGCCGGAAGCTAACTTTTGGCCGCGACTACATTATTCCCGCCCCGTTTGATCCACGCCTTATCTATACAATCCCACCCGCCGTTGCCAAAGCCGGAATGAATACCGG
>CAMZKY010000170.1 GCA_947311455.1 uncultured Marinosulfonomonas sp.
GCTTCCTCAGTGAGGCGGTGGTAGGCTCGCATTTGTGCTCCTTTACTTCGACGGTGATCGACACATGGGCATCGCTGCCTCACGTCTTATACCGTCGGTTAAGTTGCACTGGCGAATTGAATCCGCGCTCGATTTTGGGGCCAATCCGGAAAAAAATCGGAAATCCTCTCACGCAAAAGAGGGAAAACAACACCTAACTTATTGATAAGATTGGTGCACCCGGCGCGATTCGAACGCGCGACCTCTGCCTTCGGAGGGCAGCGCTCTATCCAGCTGAGCTACGGGTGCATTGGGGGCGGTTTAGGGTAATTTCCCCGTATCTGCAAACGGAATTATTTATGATTATTTATGCGGATGATACGCGGCTTAGATAGTGTTTGCTTTTGGCAACTGTGCTTTTAGCTTGTCGGCCAGCCTTGCAGGTTGGTCGAGACGAGGGTTTTTAGCATTTGAAGTGATGGTGTGCTATCGTTCAAACACGGGATAACCGTACAGTTTTCACCACCGGCATCCAAAAATGTGTTTACCGCCCGTATGCCCAGTTCCTCAAGCGTTTCCACACAATCTGATGCAAAACCAGGGGCAAGGATTGATACGTTTTTAATTCCATCTTTGGCCAACTGCACCAGCGTTTCTTCTGTATCCGGGGTCAGCCAAACCTTGCGATTGGTGCGCGATTGATAAGTCAGTAACAGCTGCCATTCTTGATTGCCCATTTCGCGTCGCAGGCTTGAAACGGTTGCTTCGCAATGTTGCTGATAGGGATCGCCCTTTTCGATGAAATCAACGGGCAAGCCATGAAGCGAGGCAAGTATGACCTGAGGCTTCCATGATAGATCGGCATGGTGATTGTGAATAGATTGCGCCAAGGCGTTGATGTATTCAGGGTGATTATAATAGGGGGCGACAACGCGAATGGTGGGCTGATAGCGCATGGTTTTCAAGGTGTCATACACCACATCCATTGCGCTGCCGGTGGTGGCACCTGCGTATTGTGGGTAAAGCGGTACAATTAAAAGACGCTCACAGCCTTGATCGTGCAGCTTGGCCATAACGTCAGGGATTGACGGATTTCCATAACGCATCGCCCAATCCACAACGATATTGGGCTGGATTAGATACTGATTAGCTAGCTTATCGGCCTGTGCGCGTGTAGCTGTTTTGAGCGGTGATTCATCAAGATCATAATTCCAGATTTTATCATAAGCCGCGCCGCTGGTTTTGGGGCGCTTACGCAAAATGATTCCATTCAGGATAAACCACCACGCCAAACCCGAGGATTCAATTACCCGTTTGTCAGACAGGAATTGTTTCAGATATCGCCGCATAGATTTAAAATCGGTTGCATCGGGCGTGCCCAGGTTAATCAATAAAATGCCGGTTTTTGGTACACTCATTGGAAAACCTACCCGAAACTAAGAACTTTGAATCGCCGTTCGCCAGCAGTTGGCATATGATCACTGCTTCTGTCGCCATTGGCGATCCGACGTAGGGCGGGTGCGTTCAAAATCTTAAGGCTTAAGGTGTTTTGAAACTCCAGAATGCCGCGTTCTTCGAGTTCTTTAAAACCACGGCTAACTGTTTCAGGCTGCATCCCCAGATATTCGGCCAGATCAATGCGACGCACCGGGATGGTTACTGAATTTTTGGAAACGGTGATGATTTGGCGGTGCTGGCACTCAAAGATAAACGATGCCAGTTTTTCCAAGGCTTGCTTTTTGGCGAGATCGGCGGAATGTTCCATTGCGCGGTAAGTTTGTGTGCGCAGATTCTCCCAAACCACGCGTTGCGCCGAGGGGTTCTTTTCCAGAATATCACCAAAAACTTTGGGCGAAAGGCGGCAAATTTTAGATTTACCAAGCGCAATCAAAGATCCGCGATGGCGGGCAGGCATGTTGCGCATGTCGATAATATCGCCTTGCATAAAAAACGCGGCAATGGTTTTGCGCCCGTCTTCTAGTAAATGCTGCATGCTAAGAATACCTGTCGCAATCAACAAAACCGGCCACGTATTCAATTCGTTGCTATCAATAGTGTCGCCGCGTCTTAGCATCACACTGCGCGATTCGGCACTAAGGGATTCAAGCTCTTCTGCGTCCAGGTGGCTGCAGAATCCGCCAACTTCGTGAAAGGCTGAGCATTGCTGGCATTTTCCAGCGGGAGTGAGTTTCATTTGTTGTCCTAATTTCGATTCATCAAGAATCACCAGTGTGCACAAAGAGGGCCAGCACCAGTTTCAGTATGGTTATTTAAAGGGGTGATGTTTCTTTAGAATGTGTTGCAGGTTTCATTTTGTTGAATGATGTTAAGAATTGTAACAAATCGGGCTGTGGCTGAATTTGGATTGATATCTGCAGCCCCGAGCGTATCTCTAACTGCATATAAACCAAGGGAAATATCGGGTGTGTTATGTTCAGAATTTCGATTGTTTTTGGCCTGACGGCTGTGGTGATGATGTTTGTTTTCAATTCTGCCGATTGGTATTCGAAACGGGCGGCGTTGCCCCGGTTTTGCGAAAACCCGGTGAAGGTTGTTGAAATTGTGGAAGAAATCATCACTGAAAAAACCCCGATCAAAGGTGATAAACGACGACCCTATATTGTGGCGGCAAAGCTGATCTTTCTGGTGCCGCGCAAAAACGAAGAGCCTATGGAAACCTACAAACAGCGTCTGCGCGACAAGATTTCCCAATCTTGCGGCACGGCATACTAGCCAACAATCCACAGCAATCTTGACGGCTATCAATTACACTTCCGCCGTTT
The DNA here is from genome assembly GCA_947311455.1 of uncultured Marinosulfonomonas sp. Classification (GTDB taxonomy): domain Bacteria; phylum Pseudomonadota; class Alphaproteobacteria; order Rhodobacterales; family Rhodobacteraceae; genus Profundibacter. The sequence continues at coordinate 2,763 of CAMZKY010000170.1, forward strand.
CGTGGTGCCCTTTAGCGAACCGAAAACAAGATTACGGAACCAACACGTGAGCAAAGATAGCAACAACACCTTTCTGGGGAAGCTGGTATTTACCCTGACAAGCATTGCAATGCTGTATTTTTTCTGGTGGCTGCTGCTTTACGACCACGGCGTGGTTTCCATTCATCACTAGTTAAAAAATGACGATAAGCAGGGAAAGCCAAATGCTTGGAAATAAATGGGTGGTTTTTGCAGTGGCCATAATTGTGTGGCTGGGCGTTTTTTACTTCATCGACAAATCAATTATGGAAACTCAGGGGTTGCCGGTGCGCACCAACCTGATGCCGAAATAGGGCGGGCTTTGGTATGAAGATATCACATCTAATTGCACTACTGACAGTTGCGATTGCGCTGTTTGCACCTGATCTTGTTTTGGCTGCAACTGACGAGGCGGCGCGCGTGCTAGAGGGCGCGCCAAAACCCTCGCGTCTGGATTATCCGGTGATTGCCGGGATTAGCGCGCGCAAATTGGCGTGGTCGATGGCGCAGATGCATTTGTTCCTTGCGGCGTTTGTTTTGGCCGTGCCGCTATTTGCCATTGCAACCGAATTTATGAGCGTTGTGACGGGCGACGATCGTTTTGATGATATGGCGCGCGAATTTATGAAAATCACAATGGCCGCCTATTCCCTAACTGCGCTTGTGGGTGGCGGCCTGCTGCTGTCTCTATTGGTGTTCTATCCGCATTTGATGGGCTATATGATCAAGGTGTTTCGCGGGCAGATGCTGATTTATGCGCTGCTGTTCGGGCTGGAATCGATTACCTTGTATATCTATTTCTATTCATGGGATGCCCTGCGTCGTGGCAATCGCAAATGGTATCATATGTCGATTGGCCTGGTGCTAAATACCGTTGGCCTGACACTAATGTTTATCGCCAATGCGTGGACATCGTTTATGATGTCGCCTGCGGGGATTGATCCTTCGGGCGCGATTACCGGCACCGTATGGGAGGCCACGCGCAACCCCCTGTGGAACCCGCTAAACCTGCATCGTTTTCTGGCTAATATTGCCTATGGCGGCGCGATTGTCGGGGGCTATGCCGCCTATATGTTTTTGGCTGAAAAAGACCCGGTGAAAAAGGCGCATTATGATTGGATGGGGTATACCTCTAACTTTATAGCCATTCTTGGGTTTTTGCCGTTGCCGTTTGCCGGATATTGGCTGATGGCCGAAATCTATGCCTATTCCCAACAGATGGGGATTACTGCGATGGGTGGGATTTTGGCGTGGCTGTTTATCATTCAGGCGGTGCTGATCGGCACCATTATGCTGGCGGCAAACTATTATCTGTGGTCGGGCCTGATGCGCACGGATCGCGGGGCGGAATATGCGAAATATGTGAAATACATTGCCGTGGTGATTGTTGGCGGATTCCTTGTTTGGGTCACGCCGCACACGTTGATTTTGACGGCAAATGAAATTCAAAATCTGGGCGGGACGCATCACAAAATCCTTGGCCCGCTGGGGATTATGCCTGCCAAAAATACCGCGGTGAATTTGATGCTGGTGTTTACCTTTATGTCGTTTCAGCTGTTTTACCGCTCTAGCCGTATTCCAGTGGTCAGCTGGGCAAAATCTGGCAATATGATTGTGGTTGCCCTGTATGTGGTGGGTATTACCAATATTGTTGGCGCAGGGCTTTACGGCTATATCACCCCAACCGTTTACAAAGTGGGAGCGTCTGTGCCGCAGGTTGTTAGCACGCTGACCATCATCATCGGATCGGTTATTCTGGATGTGTTTATGCTGCGTGGTGCCAAATCCGAAAAGGTTCATTGGGGCCGGATGACCGAACGCTCGCAATATGCCCTGTTTGTGCTGCCCGTGGCGTTTACGTGGCTGATGGGCTTGATGGGCTATATTCGTTCTAGCCTACGCACCAATTGGCATATTTATACGGTGATGAAAGACAACTCGCCTGAAAATTATATCCCTTCGCTGCGCGATGCGGGCAATACGATTACCGCGATAACGCTTGGATTTATGGCTATCATGGTGTTTGTTTTCTGGTTGTCACGTCTTGGGAAAACCATACAAAAAGGCACCACAGCCCAGGAGGACGCAACATGACCTTCCTACGCGTTATCGGATTTAGCCTTGTTATGTTGCTTGGGTTTATGGGTGTTTCGCATTTATTGCCGCAGGTTGAGCCAGATTTGTCGGAGCCGATTGAGGTTTCAACAGACGGGCTGGATATGCCCGGGATGATTGCGCTGGGCGAAAGCCTGTTTACCGGAAAGGGCACCTGCACTTTGTGCCACAACGGCATGGGCCGTGCGCCTGATCTTTTGGAAATGGATTTGGCCGCCACGTTTCCCAGTCGCCTGAACGACGGGCGCTATACTGGCGTATCCGCGGGTAAAGAGGGGGCTAAAGCGATAGAAGGATATATCCTTGAATCAATGAAAGACCCATCCGCATTTGTGGTTTCTGGATTTGGTAAAAAAGGCACTAACGATACGGAATCGCCGATGCCAACCGCTGATAAGGCGCCAATTGAATTAACTGTTGTCGAAATGAATGCCGTGGTGGCATTTTTGCAAGATCGCGCTGAATTAGAGCCTACTGTGCCATTGCCAAGCGCCGAAGACGCACCCGTTGCTGAGGAACCCGTTGAAACGATTGCCGCCCTAACTGATCCGGTGGACATCATTGATGAATATGGTTGCGCAGCCTGTCACAATCTGAATGACAGCGGCGCGGATATCGGCCCCGAACTGGGTGGTATTGGCAGCCGGCTGAGCCGCGCCTTGGTGATGGAATCGATCATTGATCCGAATGCGGTGATTGCCGATGGTTATGATGCTGATTTCATGCCGGCCGATTTCGGCGAACAAATGCAGTTGACAGAATTGCTGCTGCTTACCGATTACCTAATGGCTCTGCCCGAACCCGCGGCAGTGTCAGAGGATGATGAGGGCGGGCCTGAGGCCACAACTGGCCTAGAAGTGGTCGAAAACTATGGCTGCTCAGGATGCCACGATCTGAACGATAGCAAAGCGGATATCGGGCCGAAACTGAATGGTATTGCTAACCGGATGAGTGCGGATGAAATCAAAGCGGCCATTCTAGACCCAGAGGCCGTAATCGCCGACGGGTTTGAGGGTGGCATGATGCCGGATGATTTTGGCGATGAAATGACGGACGGCGAAATGGCGCTGTTGGTTGAATATCTAACAAACCTCACGGAATAAGGGACAAATATTATGCGTCTATTCAAAAACCCCCTGTTTCTATCGGTTTTGGTGATTACCGCGCTTTATGTGCTGTTCGCCTATGTTTTGAACCCGCCTTTGCCCGCGTCACTGCTGCTACAGTATATGATCATTTGTAGCGTCGGTGTGTTGCTGGTGGTGACCTTCGAAAATGAAATGGCCTCACGATTCTTTGCGCCGTTGCTTGTGCTGTTTGGCTCGCCAAAAATGTTGCCTCTACGGATTGTGGCGTTTGCGGCTGTTGTAGGTGGGGTTGGTTATTTTACCTATAACGCGGTGAAGCCGTCGATCACCTCTCCGCTAGCCTTGCGCACGGTTCACCCAGCGCCGCCGTCTAACCTGAAGGCCTACGGCAAGACCTATGATCTGCTGTCTTTGGAAAATCCGTATCGCGTCGAATATGATGAAAAGTCCGACGAGTATCAGGCCATCGTTGCGGAGGGTGCCGAGCTATACTATCAAAACTGCGTCTATTGCCACGGTGATTTGCTGGATGGCGAAGGCCACTTTGCCAAAACATTCACCCCGCGCCCGATCAATTTTCAAGACGTAGGGATGATCGCGCAGCTGCAAGAGGCGTTCCTGTTCTGGCGCATCACCAAAGGCGGGCCAGGCCTGCCGCGTGAAGGCACGCCGTGGGATTCGGCGATGCCTGTGTGGGAAGAAATGTTAAAAGAAGATGATGTTTGGAAGATCATCTCGTTCCTTTACGATTACACTGGGTTTGAGCCACGCTCATGGGAGCTGGAAGAAAAATCCGATACCGAAGCGCCTGTTGTGGTCGCGTCAAATGAGCTGACCGAAGAAGTAATCGACGGCATTTACATGAAACGCTGTTCACAATGCCACGGCGAAGAAGGCGACGGCCTTGGTATTGCCGCAGAACGCATGTATCCAGCCCCGCGTGATTTCACCCTTGGCCTGTTCAAATACAAAACCACTGATTCTGAATCCGAATTCCCGTCTGACGATGATCTGCGCAATACAATTCGTAATGGTCTGACAGGCACTGCGATGCCAGGCTGGAAATCATTGCTAACCGATGCGGAGATTGACGGGCTAATCCAGAAAATCAAAGCGTTCGGATACTGGGATGAAGAAACACCAGAAGATCTGGGCCTGAACCCGATTGAAATGGGTGCAATGCCCCCAGCCACGCCGGAAATGCTGGCGTTGGGCAAACAGAAATTCGAAACCATTTGCGCCGAATGCCACGGCCCTGACGGGCGCGGGAATATCACCTCGGGAAAACGGCTGGCCGATGATTCCGGCACACGCATCTGGCCGCGCAACCTGACACAGCCTGAAACATGGCGCGTGACAATGGATGTGCAAGATGTGTTCCAACGCCTTTCTGTTGGTATTCCGTCGTCGCCCATGCCGGAACACACCACTGCGTTGTCAATTGAGGAACGCTGGGCCACCGCAAATTATGTGATGACACTGCGCGACAAATCGGTGCCGATATCCAAAGGCAAAGCGGTGGTCAAAGCGGTGCGCGTGGACGGTGCGTTGCCAAGTGATGCGAATGACCCCGCATGGGATGCTGCGCCGGCGATGACGTTCTGGTTTGCGCCCAACATTATCAAAGAGCCGCGCATGTTCACTACGTTGAATGATATGGTGACGGTGCGCGCCCTTTATAATGACAAAGATATTGCTATGCGTGTGGATGTGGATGACCGGACATATTCCGTTCCCGGCTCGGATCTGGAGCGCGCTTATGCGATGGAAGGGATCGAGGCTACACGCGATGCGATCGCCGTGCAAATTCCTGCACAACTATCCGGTACAAATGAAAAACCGTATTTCCGCCAGGGCGACAAGAAAAATCCGGTGAATATGTGGGTTTGGACGGCCCCGTCGATTGATCCTGCTGATGATGCAACGGCAGTGATTATGGATGCCAAAGGGTTGGACAATCCGCCCAAAGTGCGTGCGGATAGCTCTGCTTTGTCAGCAAACGGCGCATGGAACGACGGGCAATGGCGGGTGGTGTTTAAACGCGCGCTTAAAACCGACGCGCCCGAGGATTTGCAATTTGAAGAAGGTGTTTATACGCCGATTGCTTTTGCTGACTGGGATGGGGTGCTGGGTGAAAAAGGCATCCAGAACAGCTTTACCGCGTGGTACTGGATATTACTGGAGCCTGAGGAAAACCCGACAAAGATCATGGGCATCGCCATTGCGGCGGCTATTTTGGCGGCGCTATTGTTTATCATGATCGCAATTAAGGCGCGGGGGCGGCTTAGAGCCTAATTAATCAATTATCATGAGTGGGGGCGGCCGGATGGCCGCCCTTTTCTTGTGTTGTGTTTGACATAGAAGCCTCACTTTGCCGAGGTCTAGCGGCGTGGTGCCTCTGCCTGCGGTTTCAGCAAAGACCTAGTGTTTTACTTACGTTTAGAAAGCTGATCCGGCACAGGTTTTCACCAACAATTATTCATATAATTCGCAAAATAATCCGGTTTTCACGAAATCTTGATAGCCGTCAATGACGCGCAATCCCTCTCCTGCGACTTTCTGTCCAAGACGGCAATCCGCCTTGGATACCCCGAGTTGGATTTAATATGAGGAAGAAAGGGAGATCGATGAAGATATCTCGTCTAAAAAGCGGAACGGCGCTCACAGTTGGGGCGGCTCTTATGTCTGTCACTGTGCTGGCCGCGTCTGCAAGTGCAGAGGACATGGCAATCGGCCCTGTTGTCGGGCCAGAAATCAACGCGGCAAAAGCCGAACTTGGAAAGCGCTTGTTTTTTGATAAGCGTTTGTCAGGCGATGCGGCTGTTTCGTGTTCAAGTTGTCACCAGCCTGACAAAGCCTTTACCGATGGTTTGGCCTTGTCAAAAGCCTATCCAGGTTCAAAAGGGTTCCGCAATACGCCAACACTGGTCAACACCACATTGGCGGCAAACTGGTTCCATGATGGTCGGATAGGCACAAACCTGAACGACGTAACCCGCGAAAGCCTGACCGAAGATTACAGCATGAATATGGACATGCGCCTGATGCAGGAACGCGTCAAGCAAGACCCGGTTTATGTTGAAATGTTCAAAGCTGCCGGTTACGGCGAGCCATCAAACGGTTCGATCCGCAAAGCCATCCCTGAATATCTGAAAACCCTGATTTCAAAAGGTTCGCCTTTTGATAATGGCACAATGTCCGACGCTGCGACACGCGGCCAAGCATTGTTTGAAGGCAAAGCTGGTTGTATCGATTGCCACAGCGGCCCACGTTTTACGGATGATCAGGCGCATAATATGGGCGTACCTGAAAATCCTGAAATCTGGTCAGACCCGATGCGTCATATGACATACGCGGCGTTTGCACAATTTATGGGTGTGGAAAATTTCCTGAATATCCGTCAGGATGTTGGCGCACAAATCATCAAGAACCCTGCTGATCGCAGTGATGTTGCCAAGTTCAACACACCAACATTGCGGGAGCTGAAATACACAGCCCCATACATGCATAACGGCATGTTCAAAAGCCTGTCCGACATTGTGGCATTCTACAATACTGGTGGCGAAGATGTTCCAAATCTCGATCCAAAAGTGCGCCCATTAGGCCTGACTTTCTTGGAACAACAAGACCTCGTTGCATTCCTGGAGGCTTTGTCTGGCGATCCGCTGACCGGCCCTGAATACGTCTGGGAAGGCGAAATCTCAACCAATTATCCCGCCATTGAAAACTGGCGTGATGTGGCAAACTAGTACGGGAGAGAAAAAATGACTAAGATAAACAAATCTCTCGCCCTTATGGCTGGTGTCGCTGGACTTGCGATGTCTGCTGTAACAGCCACCGCCGAGATGTCCTATCCGGCACTGGCCCCTTTGGGTGAGCCTCCAATTCCGTTGGATAATAAAATGTCCGACGCCAAAGTTGAATTGGGTAAAATCCTGTTCTGGGATCCACGTATTGGTGGTGACGCGTCAACCGCATGTGTAACTTGCCACGAACCTGATCAGGGCTGGGCATTCGGGGATTCACTATCTCGCGGATATCCGGGGACTGTGCACTGGCGCAATTCTCAGTCTGTAATCAATTCGGCTTATCTGGGCCAGTTGTTCTGGGCTGGATCTGCGGCGTCGCTTGAAAAACAAGCACCGTCCGCGGCCAAGGGTGCTGTTGCCGGTAACGGTGAAAACGATGTGATGGAAACGCGCATGGCTTTCATTCCGGAATACGTGAAACGGTTTAACGACGTATTCGGCACAGAAAACCCGCTGATCGGCGATGCGTGGGCTGCGATTGCAGCGTTTGAACGCACCTTGATTGTGAATGATACGCCTGTTGATAAGTATCTGGCGGGTGATACATCGGCCCTTACTGAAGAACAAGTCGCAGGTATGGAATTGTTCAACGGCAAAGCCGGTTGTATCCAATGCCACAACGGGGCGCAGGCCACAGATGAAAACTACTATAATCTGGGTGTTCCACCAGCAGAACGTTGGGAAGACGACGGCCTTGCACAGGTTACATTCCGTTACGAGCTTTACGCAAAAGGCGTTTCTCAGGATATGTATCGTAAGCTGAAAGATGATCCCGGCCTCTATTTCCGGACAAAAGAACCTGAGCACATGGGCAAGTTCCGTACACCGCCTTTGCGTTACACATTGTATACCGCGCCATATATGCACAATGGTTCCTTCTGGGATCTGCGTGAGGTTGTGGAATTCTACAATGCAGGCGGCGGAGAAAATGATTTCACCGACGGCACAATGGCCGCAACAAAATCCGAACTGATCAAACCTTTGGGCTTGTCAGACGAAGAAATCGACCAACTGGTTGCGTTCCTTGAAGGATTTAGCGGCGAAGAACTGCGTGTCGAACCCCCTGTATTGCCACCTTACGAAGCGCTGGCTTCCGAGTAAGCGCCTGAAAGGATTGAAGATATGACACAAGAACTAAAAGCACCAACCGGGGAAGCCCGTAAGGAGATTGCAAAGAAAGTCGGGCATAAATGCCTGGTTTCCCGCCGCAATTTTCTAATTAGCACCGGTGTAACCACGACGATCATGATTACGATGAATCCGGGAACGCCGATGGCCGAAGAAGTGCCAGCGCAGATCACCGAATTCCCGCGCAAACTGATCGCGAAAATGTCCGAACTTGAGTTGGATAAACCTGTTGATTTTAATTATCCGGATGATGGCGACCATGCTGATTCTATGATCGTTAAAATGGGTGTAAAAGCAGGCGGCGGCCTTGGTCCAGACCAAGACATCGTTGCCTTCAACTATGCTTGCACACACCAAGGTGGTTCACTTTACGACAGCTACAAACCCGACACAAAATCATTGGGCGCCTGCCCGCTGCACTTGTCTACATATGACTTGACGCGCCACGGCATCCTGATTTCCGGCCAAGCCTATCAAAGCTTGCCGCAGGTTCTGCTGGAACTCGATGGTGACGATATCTACGCCACCGGTATTTTCGGGCTGATTTTCGGCCGTAAAGATAACCTTCACGGTTAGGAGAGGAAAAACATGTCTACTCCATATTATATCCCTGACGAAAATGTTCCACTGCCCCCGGCAGATGCGGATGTAATCACAACGGCGTGCGATTACTGTATCGTTGCCTGTGGTTACAAAGTTTATCGTTGGCCCGTTAAAGGCGGAAAAAGTGGCGGCGCTATGGCTGCAGAGAATGCGTTTGGCGAAGATTTCCCAGTGCAAGCTCTGGGCCCGTGGGTTGCACCAAACCAGCACAATATTGTGTTGCACGAGGGTGAACCGCACCACGTAGTTATCATCCCTGATAAAGACGCCGAAGCGGTAAACGTAAACGGTGATTCATCGTTGCGTGGGGGTTGTATTGCGCAAAAATGCTATAACCCGGAAACACCAACGCGCGATCGTCTGACATCACCAATGATGCGTATCTATGGCTTGTTGCAGCCTGTAACATGGGATTTCGCCCTTGATATTGCTGCCGAAATGGCAAAATACGTGATCAAGAAATTCGGTGTAAATGCCTATGGTGTTAAAACCTACAGCTACCAATACATCGAAAATACCTATGCGATCACAAAATACGCACTGCGTTCGGTGAATACTGCCAACTTTACGTTCCACGATACACCATCAAACGTGTCGTCGACACCTGGTTTCCGTGATGCGGGCTTTGATAACTTTGGTGCCGCGTATCAAGATTGGAAAGATGCAGAAACTCTGCTGATTTGCGGTACTGATCCGTATGAAACCAAAACCATCATGTTTACCCAGTGGATTATGCCTGCCATCCAAAATGGTCAAAAAGCCATTTTCATGGTGCCGCGCAGAACTGCTGGTGTTGCATATGCTGAACAAAACGGCGGCCTGTGGCTTGACGTAACACCCGGCACCGATTTGCTGGTTGTGAACGCCATCGCGCGGATCATCGTTGAAAACGGTTGGCAAGATAAAGAATGGATCGAAAACTGGGTCAACGACAAATGGGGTTCTTCTTCTGGTTTCGGTCAGGGTACACGGAACACACCTTGGCAATGGCGTACCACTTGGGGCAAATTCCAGACAAAAGGCTTTGACGATTGGTCAAAATGGCTGTTGTCACAAGACGAGTTTGCACTAGACGCCGCAGCTGAAGTTTCCGGCGTCGACGCTGCGAAAATTCAGCTGGCTGCTGAAATGATGGCAAAA
>CAMZKY010000171.1 GCA_947311455.1 uncultured Marinosulfonomonas sp.
AGAACATCCAATGGATGAGACATCGCCGCAACTTTTTTAATGCCTTCTTCTTTCAGGATTTTTTGCACGCCTTTGATTGTCATACCATCGTCATGCAATAGCTTTTTAATGCCCCCCAAAAGCAGCATATCATCGGGGCGATAATACCGCCGCCCACCGGCACGTTTTACCGGTTTTACCTGGGTAAAGCGGCTTTCCCAAAATCTAAGAACATGCGCGGGGCTGCCAAGCCAGTCGGCAACCTCGGATATTGTGCGAAAGGCATCGGCCGATTTCGCCACATTAGCCCCCTAACGTTTGTTGCCGGTGGCAACACGTTCTTTCATCAAATGTGACGGGCGGAATGTAAGAACCCGACGCGGCTTGATTGGCACTTCTTGTCCGGTTTTTGGATTGCGGCCCACGCGCGCGGCTTTGTCACGAACACCAAAGGTGCCGAAGGACGAGATTTTAACCGATTCACCTGAGGCGAGCGCGTCCGACATATGGCCCAAAACGCTTTCCACCAAATCGGAGGATTCGTTACGGCTTAGGCCAACTTCGCGAAACACAGCCTCGCTTAGATCCATGCGTGTTAATGTTTTTTCGCTCACAATAATTCCCCCAAGCTAAAATGTTGTTATGGCAACCATAACGGGCAGGGAAATTACGAGTCAATATCAATGACTTGGCGTAAGAGGTTAAATTGTCGCTTTACCAGCGAATTACCACAGAACCCCACGCCAAACCGCCGCCAATGGCCTCGGTCAGCAATAAATCGCCGCGTTTGATCTTGCCCTCGGCTTTTCCAACCGACATGGCAAGGGGAATCGATGCGGCAGAGGTGTTGCCATGATCTTGTAAAGTAACAATCACGTTATCCATGGACAGACCCATCTTTTTGGCCGTGCCTTTGATAATGCGGATATTGGCCTGATGGGGCACGATCCAATCAATGTCGGAATCCGACAGGCCAACTTTGCCAAGCGCGTGATGCGCTGTCGCGCTGAGGCGTTCAACCGCCTGACGGAATAAGGCGTTACCTTGCATGCGCAAATGGCCAGATGTTCCGGTGGTGGAAACACCGCCATCGACATAGAGCATATCTTTGTATCTGCCATCCGAATTCAGGTCAGCCGAAAGAATGCCACGATCTTCGTTGGTGCCTTTGCCCGCGCGCCCTTCAAGAATCAGCGCACCGGCCCCGTCGCCAAACAGCACACAGGTAGAGCGATCTGTATAATCCATGATTTTGCTGAACATATCCGCGCCAATGACCAGAATTCGGTTGGCTTGTCCGGTTTGGATCATTGAATTGGCCGTCGTCAGCGCAAAGATAAATCCGGCACAAACGGCCTGCACATCAAAGGCATATCCGCGCGTCATGCCCAATTGCGATTGCACCATGGTGCCCACAGAGGGAAATGTCAGGTCTGGGGTCGAGGTGGCGACGATGATCGCATCGATATCGTCTATGGTGATGCCCGCATCATCAATCGCGGCTTGCGCCGCTTTGGTGGCCATGTTCGATGTGGTTTCGCCGTCGGCCGCCACATGGCGGTTGGCGATACCGGATCGTGTACGAATCCATTCATCGGATGTATCCAGAGTTTTTTCAAACTCGCTATTGGGCATAATTCGTTCAGGCAGATAATGCCCTATTCCGATGGCCACAGCACGTATTGTCATGTTTTTACCCGTTTATTCCCCAGTGTCTGGGGTATCATGCCGCGCCGCAGCAGCAGATGCAACCCGCGCCGCCAGTTTATGCGAGAAATCTGATTGCGCCAGCTTGTAAGCCAGATCAATCGCCGCTGCGATGCCGGTTGCATCGGCCGACCCGTGCGATTTCACCACGGTGCCATTTAGCCCCAGGAAGACACCACCATTTACCCGACGTGGATCAATCCGGCGTTTCAATCGGCCAAGGGATGTCATCGCCAATAGGGCCGCAATGCGTGACAAGGGCGTGGCCTTGAAGGCAGCGCGCATGAATTCACTGATCAGGCTTGCGGTGCCCTCACCCGTTTTAAGCGCCACATTGCCGGTAAACCCGTCGGTAACAATCACATCTACTTTACCCGATGGAATATCGCCGCCTTCGACAAATCCCAGATAATCAATGTTGGCCTCGCCCGAGGCGTTGGCAATCAGCTCATTCGCGGATTTCAATTCTGGGCGGCCTTTGGAATCTTCGGTGCCCACATTCAGCAGCCCGACGCGTGGTTTTGCAAGGCCGAGGCCATTGCGGGCATAAGACGCGCCCATCATCGCGTATTGAAGCAAATCTTCATCGTCGGCGCGAATATCTGCGCCCACATCCAGCATGATGTTAAACCCGCCCTTGCTGCGGGAGGGCCACAGGCAGGCAATCGCGGGGCGTTTCACCCCGGGCAGCTTGCGCAAACGGATCATTGAAACCGCCATTAATGCGCCAGTGTTACCACAGGAAACGCAAACTTCGGCGTCACCGGCCTTAACGGCGGAAACGGCAGACCACATAGATGTTTTGGTGCCACGCCGCATGACCTGGCTGGGTTTGTCCGTCATCACCACAACCTCGTCGGTGTGGCGAATTTCGCAGCGGCCTTGCAGGGCTTTTTTCTTGGCAATCAATCGCTCAAGTTCCGGCTGATCACCACTGATGATAAACCCGATATCAGGGTTATGATGGGCGGCACGCGCAAGGCCGGCAACAACAGCCGCCGGCCCAAGATCGCCACCCATGGCGTCAACAGAAATGATAGTGCGCGCGGCACCTAAGGGTGTTTGAATGTCGTTTTGTGACGTCATACCCCTAAGACCATTGCAGCCTAGGCCGCGTCTTCGTCGTCGAAATCTGCGTCGTCGATCAATGCAATCACTTCGCGTTCAGCATAGTGACCACAATCGGAACACACGTGATGCGGACGCTTTAGTTCGCCACAGTTCGGGCATTCAGCAGGGTTTGCTGCAATCAGTGCATCGTGGGAACGGCGTTGGCCACGACGCGAACGGGTAATCTTACTTTTAGGGACAGCCATGTCACAACCTCGGGGTTTGGGGGGCAGTGCCCCGTTATCTTGATTCTTCGGGCTTCTTACGCGGCTTTTGTGCCTGTGTCCAACCCATCTTTAATTAGGAACGGGCAACATACAAAGATTTTTCCGCGACGCAAGAGGATATGATGCGGATTCAGGTGTTATTTTTCATTTTGTCACGGAGCGTTGCTAGCCCTGCAAAAGCGCGGGTGTCTTCGTCTTGCATGGGTGTAATGCCATCTTCGGCAAAGGTGGATTGATCCAGATTGGCATCTTCGGCTTTGGGATAAGCAGGAAGCGCCAGCGCCAGCGCTTCAAACATGATGTCCGCCAGATTGATTTGATCGCCCAGTGGTTCGGCATTTTCATTGTCCGGGATTTCAATTTCCTCATCAATATCCGGTATCGGGGCCATCTGAGCCAGAAATTGGCGCGATACAGGCACATCAATGCGGGTCACTACAGGCGCAAAGCTGATCACGCAGGCTTGAACCACAGTCGCCCCTAATTCACCGCGCAGTTCCCAATCCTGTTTACCGAGCGCTGAAATCGAACCGCTAAATCGGATTTTCCGTAAATCAGTCAACCCCAATTCCGCGGCGATATTTTTACGAGCCTTCGAAGAGGGGGTTAGATCAAACGGATTGGAAGTGTGTGCATCCAGATCGGCAATGCGGATGGTGTTGGATTTGATATGAGTTGTCATAGCGCGCGCGTTTTCCATTCTTGCAGTGAGGCGAAACCTTGTATATGCCATGTATATAAAGCCCATCAAGGGCGCTTAACAGGCAAAACGGGGCGGGATGACATGCGATCTGCATTGAATTTGGTTAATTTACTGAAAATTGTTGCTATTTTAATCGTTGCCTCCTTTGTAACGGGGTGTTCGGCTACTTTTGAAAACCACGGCTATGTGCCCCCGGATGGGGATCTTGCAGACGTGATTGTGGGTGTGGATACGCGTGATACGGTGGCTGATACGATTGGTCGGCCAACCGCTGCCGGCGTTTTGACCGATAGCAGCTGGTTCTACGTTCAAAGCCGTTGGCGCAAGTTTGCCTATAAAGCGCCCGAAATTATTGATCGCCAGTTGGTTGCAATTCGGTTTACACCCGCAGGCGTCGTCGAAAATGTCGAACGCTTTACGCTGGAAGATGGCCGTGTTGTGCCTCTTTCGCGTCGTATAACCGATAGCAACATCAAAGGCGTGTCGTTCTTGCGCCAATTGCTTGGGAATTTGGGCAACTTTAACGCCAGTAAGGCATTGGCTAAAAACTGATCAGTTTAATGGCCAAGGCATACGCGTTCTGGTTAAGTGATTATTCATTCCCTCTACGTAAGGTTGTGCGGGTGAGGTGTGCCGAAAAAGCGAATCGCAATTCTGAATGTTACGAGCGTGGACGTGGATAAACACAATATTCAACATATAACCCAAGGCGAGTTCGCCATCGGGGCGTCGGAGGAGACAGTGATCTCAACGACCCTTGGATCTTGTGTTGCGGCATGCCTGTGGGATCCTTTGGCGTGTGTTGGCGGGATGAACCATATGTTGCTGCCGGACGGAGATAACGGACGTGGTAATGGCGTGAATGCCATGGAGATGCTGATCAATGCGATCATTCGCAACGGTGGCGCAAAAAGCCGCCTGCGCGCCAAATTATTTGGCGGCAGCCAGATGAATGGAAACGGCTCTGGCATTGGCAAGCGAAACAGCGATTTTACTCTGGCGTTCCTAATGGCAGAAAATATTGAATGCGAAAGCCAAAGCCTGGGCGGTGAACAAGCCAGACGGGTGGAGTTTTGGCCGGCAACTGGGCGGGTGCGTCAGAAAATGGTTGGACGTGTTGATCCGGTTGTGATCGTTCCAGCCGCGGCTGTAGAATCCGATATGTGTGAAATAGAGCTGTTTTAAACACAGGGTTTGAAGCCAACCCTATTGCATGCCTTACGCGATATCCCGTTTTCCAATTCACTGTCGGCAAAAAATCTCACTTAATATTAACTAATTTTCGACGGTTTTTTCAAAGCAAACGTATAATATGGGATACCCAAATAAAAACACATGCTGGTATGTGTTCTTCAACATTGATTGGACCCTACAAATGGCTTTAACTCGTCGACATCTCCTTGCTCTTTCGGGCGCAAGCCTGCTTTCTCCCGCTCTCATTGGCCGCGCAGTGGCGGCTGTCGGGGGGATGGATTTGCCGATTCCGGATTTATGGGATTTAGGGGCCGATAGTGCGCCGAAATTGGACGCCATTGCCGCGCGCACAAAATTTCTACAGGGGCAAGAAACCGTAACGGTGGGCTATGGCCAAGGATATCTAGGCCCAGTGTTGCGTATGAAACGTGGTGCAACTGCGCGCATAGATTTGGGCAATAAAATTAAAGAGACAATTTCTGTGCATTGGCACGGAATGCATATCGAAGGGGTGCAGGATGGTGGTCCACATAGCCCCGTTCACCCAGATGCCGTTCTCCATGCAGCATTAGATGTGGATCAACCCGCGTCGACATTATGGTATCATTCGCACATCCATCAACGCACCGGAATGCATGTTTATTATGGTTTGGCGGGCATGGTGTTTATTGATGATCCCGATGCAGCAGATTCCGGTTTGCCCAAAACTTACGGAGAAGACGATATTCCGCTGGTGGTGCAGGACCGTTCGTTCGAGGCCGGCGGACAGATGAATTATGCGCCACGCGGCCCGTCGCGGATGATGGGATATCGTGGCAACCAGATTTTGGTGAACGGGGCTATTCAACCGCGTGCCTCGGTGCCTAAAGGCATGGTGCGGCTGCGCATTTTAAATGGTTCAAACGCACGGATTTATCATTTCCACTTTGAAGATGGGCGCGCCTTTCATCAGGTGGCAAGTGATGGCGGCTTGCTTCCAGCTCCAATTGAAAAAACAGTTTTAACGCTGGCCCCTGCGGAACGTGTCGAGATTGTCGTTGATTTTGGCAATGCCAAAGCGGCGCGTTTACTTTCCTTCCCTGACACAAACATGGGGATGATGGGCGGCGGCATGATGGGGATGATGGGCAATAGCGCGTCACCCCAAGCGGTTGCAGCGGGCGATGCCTTTGAGGTGATGACGTTTGACGTGAATTCCAGCAAAACGGGCGCGGTGAAGAAATTGCCATCCATATTGGCTGGCGCGCCGACACCCGATTTTGACGAACCTGTCAGACGCCGTCAGTTCAACCTTCAAATGATGGGCGGCGGTATGATGGGCCGTATGATGGGAGGCGGGCACGGGATGTCGATCAATGATGCATCAATGGACATGGGCGTTATCAACGAAAAAATCACCAAAGGCGAAACCGAAATCTGGGACGTCTCGGCAGACGAGATGAAACACCCATTCCACGTGCATGGGCTATCGTTTCAAGTAAAATCTATGAACGGGCGCGACGTGCCGTATAATTCAATGGGATTAAAAGACGTGGTTTTGGTGGATGGCACCGCAGAATTGTTGGTTAAATTCAATCGCACAGCGGATGCCAAAACGCCATATATGTATCACTGCCATATTCTGGAACACGAAGATCTGGGTATGATGGGGCAATTCACCGTCTCTTGATAAAAGACGCGATCAAAGAGAAAGGGGGCATCGCGCCCCCTCAGACTGCTGACAAAGTCCTCGCTTTATGCGGGGATTTTTGATTCAATGTGGTATGTTAAAGAAAGCT
>CAMZKY010000172.1 GCA_947311455.1 uncultured Marinosulfonomonas sp.
ATGGAAAAATTCCGCTATGGCCGTGTGCTGTTTGCGGGCGACGCTGCGCATCAGGTTTCGCCGTTTGGCGCACGCGGGGCCAATAGCGGCCTTCAGGATACGGATAATCTGGCATGGAAACTGAAACTGGTTCTGGACGGCGATGCGCCCGAAACCCTGATGGATACTTACAGTGACGAACGTGTGCATGGCGCGGACGAAAACATCCTGAATTCATCGCGTTCAACCGATTTCATCACCCCGAAATCCGAAACCAGCCGCATTTTCCGCGACGCGGTTCTAGATCTTTCCGAACACCACGAATTTGCCCGTCCCTTGGTAAATTCGGGCCGTTTGTCGGTGCCATGTGTCTATGATGGTTCGGTTCTGAACGGGCCGGATTGTGGTGATATGCCCGAAAACTTGCGCCCCGGAGCCTCGGCCATTGATGCGCCTGTGGATGGGGAATGGCTGCTGGATCGGCTGGGGGACAAGTTCCAACTGCTAACCATTGGCAATATTACCGCACAACCTGTCGAAGGGGTGGAATTGATCACGCTTACTACTGCCAACAATCCCGAACTTGCAAAACGTTATCTGGGCAGCGCCAAACAGGCCATTTACCTGATGCGCCCCGATCAACACGTTGCCGCCCGTTGGGATCATTTCGATGCAACTGCCATCAAAGACGCGCTGGCAAAAGCCACCGGACAAGGGGGGAATTGAAATGTCTGACCTGATTACAAAACCCAATATCAATGGCGCAGATGATTTTTATGCAGAGCTATTGAAGCTCCATGACGGCTACAGCAAAGCACAAAGCGATGCGATAAACGCCCGCTTGATCCTGCTGCTTGCCAACCATATCGGGGATCGCGATGTATTAACCCAAGCCCTGACCGCCGCCAAATCCGCATCCTAACCTTGCCCTGAGACGTGGCTTTGTGTCATGCAGGGGTTATGACAGATTTATCGGATTTCGAACCGCTAACCACGGCAGAGCAAGCGCTGGTTGACGGCTGCTCAAAACCGCAGCGCATCACCATCGGTGATGGCGAACTGCCCGAAGAAAACACCGATGCCTGTCAGGTGCGCACAGCCTTGATCCGGCATATCCTGTTGAACCGCACCGAAATCAGGCTGGATGAAAAAGGCCTGCGCCTACGCGGTGCATGGATCATTGGTGGGCTTGATTTGCAAGGGGTGGATTGTCGGCGCGACATCACCTTTGTGCATTGCCAGATTGACGAACCCTTGTCGCTGGTCAATGCCACCCTGCGCGGGTTGCACATTTCTCATAGCCAGATTAACGGCGTGTCTGCTGATAATGCCGCATTTTCCGGCTCGGTTTTTATTCGCAATGATACCGTTGTTAACGGCGAAATCAGCCTTGCCGGAGCGCGTATTTCCGGTGATCTGCAAATCTGTGGCGCAACCCTGAAACCCCGTTTGCAAGACGCGATCTTCGCCCCCTCCCTGCGGGTTGGCGGCAATGTGTTTCTGGGCAATTACCCATATGGAGAAGGCGACACCACACTGACATCGCAAGGCACACTGTTCTTTGCCTCGGCCCGAATCGAACATGATTTCTTTGTCACCAATGTGGCGGTTTCATCCAATGCCAATGAAAATGGCAACATCATTTTCGGTGCCACCGAAGAACACGGCCGCGACATGGCGCTTTCTTTGGCACGGGCGCGGATCAACGGGCTGCTGTTTTTTCAGAACAACCAGATTTCGCAGGGCATTGTGAATTTGGCAGGCGCAACAGTGGCCCGCCTAAAGGATGAACCCATCGGCCCGGGCGCATCCTATCCTATTCGTTTGGATGGATTTAAATACAGCGATTTCTCGCGCCATACCGATACGTCAATAGATGCGCGGCTTGGTTGGCTGGCGCGTCGGCCCGACGACATGGAATTCACCGCCCAACCCTATGAACAGCTTTCAGATGTGCTTGAGGCTTTGGGCCACCGAAACGATGCCCAAACGGTTTTGATGCACAAGGAACGACTGCTGCGGCAATCCAACCGGATGCGGCATAAAAACCCGTTTCGGATTGCTTCATCGATGTTTGCGGATTTACTACTGCGCTGGACAATCGGCTATGGCTATCGCCCCGCACGCGCCGTGGTTTTGGCGGTTATTCTGATTGTCGGACTGGGCCTGTTTTATCAACAGGTATGGAACGCAGGGGATATGGCGCCAAACTCTGCCCCGATCCTGATTTCAGAGCCATGGATATCGGCCACCCAAACCCACCCCGAAAACCCGGCTTTGTTTTGGTCGGGCATCGGGCAAGCGGGGCAGGATTGGGAAACATTTTCCAGCTTTGCCTACGCTGCAGATTTGGTAATTCCGATTGTAAATCTGGGCGAAGAAACCGCCTGGGCACCATCTACATCCCGCAGCCCTCTGGGCCGGATTGGCTGGTGGTTGCGCTGGTTTGCAAAAGGATTGGGGTGGGTCGTCACCGCGCTTGGTGCGGCGGCCATAACGGGAATTATTCGCAAAGATTGACGGGCCTTAACCCCAATTTCGCTCTTCTTCTTGTCTCAAATATCTTCGGGGGAGTCTGCGCACCAGCGCAGACGGGGGCAGACAGCCCCCGCTACCGCCGATCCCGAAGGGATCGGCAACACCTTACTACCCACGCCGCAAATCAATTCGCCGCGCGGGCGCCGCATCAAACCGTAAACTGAAGCGGTTTGACGGATTGGAACATCCCCGTTTCGGCCAGCTCCGCTTTGATGGTATCGTCCAGCATATTATCGATATACAATAGCGCGATTGCGTCGCCGCCCACCGCTTTGCGGCCCAAAGTGAAGTTGGCAATGTTTACGCCGTTTTCACCCAATACGCGCCCCAAGGTGCCGATAATACCGGGAACATCTTCATTGGTGGTGTATAGCATATGCTCACCAATTTCAGCGTCGATATTGATACCTTTAATCTGGATAAAGCGCGGTTTTCCATCGCTAAATACCGTGCCAGCAATGGTGCGCTCCAACGTATCGGTAACAACCGTCAGCTTGATATACCCGTCAAATGTGCCGGTTTTTTCCTGTGTGGTTTTGGAAATGTGGATACCGCGATCTTTGGCAATCACGGGGGCGGAAACCATATTCACGTCTGGATTTGTGGCTTTCATGATACCGGCGATGACCCCGCAATCCAGCGCCTCAAGATTCATTTGCGCAACGGATCCGTCATAAAGAATGTTGATGGCTTTGATCGGATCTTCCGTAAGTTGGCCCACAAAGGCCCCCAAATGCTCGGCCAGTTTCAGCCACGGCCCCATAACCTTGGCTTCTTCGGCCGTAACGGATGGCACGTTCAAAGAATTGGAAATCGCGCCGGTCAGCAGATAATCCGACATTTGCTCGGCCACTTGCACGGCCACGTTTTCCTGCGCCTCGGTTGTCGAGGCACCCAGATGCGGGGTGCAGACCACATTCGGAATGCCGAACAACGGGCTGTCTTTGGCAGGTTCCACCTCATAAACGTCAAAACCCGCGCCAGCAACATGGCCAGATTTCAACGCCTCAGCCAACGCAGCCTCATCCACCAAGCCACCACGGGCACAGTTGATAATACGCACGCCTTTCTTGGTTTTGGCAATCGCTTCGGCATTCAGGATACCGCGGGTTTTATCGGTTAGGGGAACATGCAGGGTGATGAAATCGGCCTTGGCCAATAATTCATCCAGTTCAACCTTGGTCACACCGATTTTCGCGGCGCGTTCTTCGGACAGGAACGGATCATAGGCGATCACTTTCATCTTAAGGCCAAGCGCACGATTGGCCACGATGGAGCCGATGTTGCCAGCCCCGATCAGACCAAGGGTTTTATTGGTGATCTCGGTTCCCATAAATTTGGATTTTTCCCATTTGCCCGCTTGGGTCGATGCATTGGCCTCGGGCAATTGACGGGCAACGGCAAACATCAAAGCAATGGCATGTTCTGCGGTTGTGATCGAATTACCAAATGGTGTGTTCATCACGATCACACCTTTTTTGGAGGCGGCAGGGATATCAACATTATCCACCCCGATACCGGCGCGAGCGATAACTTTAAGGTTGTCAGCGGCTTCCAGCAATTTTGGCGTGGCTTTAGTGGCGGAACGAATGGCAAGGCCATCGTATTTGCCAATGATGTCGAGCAAGCCGTCTTTGTCTTTGCCAAGATCGGGCATGAAATCAACATCAATGCCGCGGTCGCGGAAAATTTGAACGGCGGTTTCGGATAGTTTGTCGGATACAAGAACTTTAGGTGCCATGATATAGCTTCCTTTATAAGGGGATGTGGGCGCGCATCGGCCCCGTGCGGGGCCTCTTTGCGAAGAAGCCCGCAAGGGCTGATGAGCGATTGATTAAGCGTTGATTTCGGCGTTGAACGCGTGGTCAAGCCACGGCATCAGGGCCTGAACGTCAGAGGTTTCTACCGTGCCGCCACACCAGATACGCAATCCCGCAGGGGCATCGCGATAGGCGCCAACGTCATAGGCCACGCCGGCATCCTCAAGACGTTTTGCAACGGCTTTGGCAAAAGCAGCCCCATCGGTGATGCGCGCATCGGTGAACTTTACGCATACCGACGTGTTGGAGCGAATGGCCGGATCTTCGGCTAAAAATTCAATCCAGTCATGGGTTTGCACAAAGTCGGTAACCGCAGCAGTATTGGCATCGGCCCGCGCAATCAGCCCCTTAAGGCCGCCCAC
>CAMZKY010000173.1 GCA_947311455.1 uncultured Marinosulfonomonas sp.
ACGTGTGTCGATGCCGGATTTCGATATCGATTTTTGTATGGATCGCCGCGAAGAGGTGATCAAATATGTGCAGGAAAAATATGGCCGCGATATGGTGGGCCAGATCATCACCTTTGGCGCGCTTTTGTCCAAGGCTGCGATCCGCGATATCGGCCGTGTTTTGCAGATGCCTTATGGGCAGGTTGATCGTCTGTCAAAACTGATCCCTGTCGAAGGCGTCAAGCCGATGTCGATCGAAAAGGCCTTGGCAGAAGAGCCGCGTTTGCGCGAAGAAGCCAAATCCGAAGAAGTGGTCGACCGCCTGCTAACCTATGCACAGCAGGTCGAAGGCTTGTTGCGCAACGCATCCACCCACGCGGCGGGGGTGGTGATTGGCGACCGGCCTCTGGATCAGCTGGTGCCTCTGTATCAAGACCCGAAATCCGACATGCCCGCGACCCAGTTCAATATGAAATGGGTCGAACAGGCGGGATTGGTGAAATATGATTTTCTGGGGCTGAAAACGCTGACAGTGATCCAGAATGCCCTTGATCTGTTAAAATTACGCGGTGTTGATATTGATATAGGTGCAATCCCGCTGGATGACGAAAAAACCTATAAATTATACGCCAGCGCCAAAACTGTTGCGGTGTTTCAGGTGGAATCCAGCGGTATGATGGATGCGCTAAAGCGCATGAAACCCAATTGTATCGAAGACATCATCGCGCTTGTGGCCCTGTATCGCCCCGGCCCGATGGAGAATATCCCCACCTATTGCGAGGTCAAAAACGGCCTACGGGAAATTGAATCGGTTCACCCGTCAATTGACCATTTGCTAGAAGAAACCCAAGGCATCATCGTCTATCAGGAACAGGTGATGCAGATTGCTCAGGTGATGGCCGGGTATTCACTGGGTGGCGCGGATTTGTTGCGACGTGCCATGGGTAAAAAGATCGCCGAAGAAATGGCCAAGGAACGTCCTAAATTCGAAAAAGGCGCCATGGAAAACGGAGTGTCCAAGAAAAAGGCCTCCGAGGTTTTCGATCTGTTGGAGAAATTTGCCAATTACGGCTTTAACAAATCCCACGCGGCGGCTTATGCGGTGGTGTCGTATCAAACCGGCTGGTTAAAGGCGAACTATCCGGTTGAATTTATGGCCGGTGTGATGAATTGCGATATTCATCTGACCGATAAGCTGGGTGTTTACAAAGAAGAGATCATCAAAGGCCTTGATCTGGAAATCATCCCGCCTTGTGTCAATCGCTCTGATGCCAAATTCAGCGTCAAAGACGGCAAGGTTGTTTACGGCTTGGGCGGGTTAAAAAACGTCGGTGTCGAGGCCATGCGACTGGTTGAAAAAGGCCGTGATGGCAAACCATTTACCACCCTGTTCGATTTTGCCCGTCGTGTTGATTTAAAACGCTTAGGCAAACGCCCGCTGGAAATGCTGGCGCGGGCTGGTGCCTTTGATGAACTGGATCGTAATCGTGCGCGTGTTTTTGCCAGCCTTGAACCGCTGGTCGGATATTCTGCCGCAATCCATGAACAGCGCAATTCTAATCAGGTGTCGCTGTTTGGCGAAGCCGGTGATGATCTGCCCGAACCCCGTTTGGCCCAATGTGATGATTGGCTACCCAACGAACGTTTGTCTGAAGAACACAAAGCGATTGGATTTTATCTGTCTGGCCACCCGTTGGATGACTATATGGTGCCCTTAAAACGCAAAGGCATTTTGACCCTAACCGAAGTCGAACACAAAGCTGAAATCGGTGCCTGTGTCGTGAAAATGGCAGGCTCTATCGCCGGAAAGCAAGAACGCAAATCAGCCCGCGGAAATCGCTTTGCTTTTGCGCAACTATCTGATCCTACTGGATTATATGAGGTGACAATTTTTTCCGACACGCTTGAGGCGGCGGGTGATTTGCTTAGCACAGGCAATAATGTTGTTCTGACGGTCGAGGCCACAATGGAAAGCGATCAGCTCAAGCTTCTTGCGCGCGGGGTGCTGCCGATTGATGGTGTTGCCGCCGAAGCGGGTTCCATGGGGCTGCGCATCTTTATTGACAACGCCGAGGCGATTACATCGGTTGCGTCGGTTTTGGATCGTGCGGTCAGGGACAAGACATCGCGCACTGGTGGGCCGGTTGCTTTTTGCCTATTGGATGCAAAATTGCCGGGAGAGGTTGAGATGACGCTGGGAAAGGACTATCCGGTCAATCCACAGATTAAAGGCGCGATCAAGTCTTTAGGTGGTGTGGTAACCGTTGAGGAATTCTAGATGATTAAATCGGGTGTATTGATTGGCTGTGTGTTGCTGGTTTCGGCCTGTGCCTCGGTGGAATTGCCAGTGGTGGCCAGCGAAGATCTTGCATCGGCCGAAGCTGCTTTTGCGCCTGCGGGCGGTCCGGAAACTGATTCTGTCGCCGAAGAATTGGCTCGCATTGAGGTGGACACAAGCGCCGTTGAAACCCCGCGTCGAGGCTTTTTTGGGCGATTGTTTGGAAAATCAGAGGAGGCGAAATCCGAAGAAAACGTTCCACAAAATACCGTTGATGAAGCGGTGCAAGCCGTTGAAACTGCACCGGAAAAC
>CAMZKY010000174.1 GCA_947311455.1 uncultured Marinosulfonomonas sp.
AAAGGACATCAACCTTGATATCCACAAGGGCGATTTCGTCAGTTTTATCGGCCCCTCGGGCTGTGGCAAAACCACGTTTTTGCGGGCGATCGCGGCGCTGGAAACCCCGACGGCGGGCCGTGTGATGGTGAATGGCATGAGTGCTGACGAGGCGCGCAGAAACCGCGCCTATGGCTATGTGTTTCAGGCCGCCGGATTGTATCCGTGGCGCACCATTGCCGGCAATATCAAACTGCCGCTTGAAATCATGGGCTATAGCAAAGCTGATCAGGAAACACACGTTAAGAAAGTGCTGGAACTTGTTGATCTTGTGGGATTTGAAAAGAAATTTCCATGGCAGCTTTCTGGTGGGATGCAGCAACGCGCCAGCATTGCGCGCGCCCTTGCCTTTGATGCCGATATCCTGCTGATGGACGAACCCTTTGGGGCGCTGGATGAGATCGTGCGCGACCATCTGAACGAGCAATTGCTGGAGCTGTGGGATCGCACCAACAAAACCATTGCCTTTGTCACCCATTCAATCCCCGAGGCGGTGTATCTATCGACAAAAATCGTGGTGATGTCACCGCGCCCCGGGCAGATTTACGAGGTGATCGACAGCACCTTGCCACGCCAACGCAGCCTTGAGATCCGCGAAACCCCCGAATTTCTGGAGATCGCCCACCGCGTGCGTGAAGGGCTGAAAGCGGGGCATGCCTATGACTGATTTTTGCCCGAAATCGCTGTATGGCAAACGTATGGCAAACGTATGGCAAACGTATGGCAAATTGTATGGAGGGCGATATGCGTAATATCCTGCCTGTGCTTACGGTTGTCGCGGTGATTATTGTGATCTGGTATGCCGCCGCCATCGGTATGAACAAAAAATGGACCTATGATCAGGCGGCGCGTGCCAAGGTCGAGGTGTCTCTCACCGAAATGGTCAAAGACACATGGACACAAGACCGCCCTGTTTTGCCCGCCCCCCACCAGATTGTGCAGGAGCTGTATAAATCCGTGGTGCTGAAAAAGGTCACCTCCAAACGCAGCCTTGTGTTTCACGGCACCATTACCTTGGCGGCAACGATGCTGGGGTTTGTGTTTGGCACCTTGGCGGGGATTTTTCTGGCCGTGGGGATCGTGCATAACCGCGCCATGGATATGAGCGTGATGCCGTGGGCGATTGCCTCGCAAACCATTCCGATTCTGGCGATTGCGCCGATGATTGTGGTGGTGATGAATTCGATGGGTGGCACCGATTTTCTGGGCAAGGAAACCGCCACGGCGATTTTTGGATATCAGCCGGCATTTATGAAAGGCCTGTTGCCCAAAGCGGTGATCGCGGCTTACTTATCGTTTTTCCCCGTGGTGGTGGGCATGGTCAAGGGGCTGCGCAGCCCCGACCAGATGCAACTGGATTTGCTGAAAACCTATAACGCCAGCAATTCGCGCACCTTCTGGGCGCTGCGCTTGCCCAGCTCCACGCCTTATCTGTTTACCTCGCTCAAGGTGGGGATGGCGGCGTCTTTGGTGGGGGCGATTGTTTCGGAATTATCCTCAAGCCCGTTGCGCGGGCTGGGGGCACGGATGCTGACCGGCAGTTATTACGGCCAAACCATCCAAATCTGGGCGGCGCTGTTTGCCGCGGCCACGTTGGCAGCCACGTTGGTGGCGATGATTAGCATGATCGAGCGGATCAGCCTGAAACGTATGGGGATGAACTGATGAATTGGATTATCTCTGTTTTGGCAATTTGGGCTGTGGCCTATTTTGTGAATGTCAAACTGGCCAATTCATCCCTGCGCCACACGCGGTTGATCAAACTGCTGGTGCCGGCCATTTTCGGCGCGACATTGTTGTTGGTATGGGAAGGGCTGGTGCGGGGCCTTGAGGTGCCGCCGGTGATCCTGCCGCCGCCCTCATTGATCGGGGTGAAATTTATGTCGTCGCTGGATATCCTGTGGGGCGATCTGGTGCAGACCTTGTTCAAGGGCGCGTTAAGCGGATACATCATCGGCTGTAGCGCGGCGATCGTCACGGCGATTTTGATTGATCGTTCGCCGTTTTTGCAACGGGGCTTGCTGCCGGTGGGCAATTTTATCGCCGCCCTGCCAATCATCGGCACCGCGCCGATTTTGGTGATGTGGTTTGGCTTTGATTGGCAATCCAAAGCTGCGGTTGTGGTGGTGATGGTGTTTTTCCCGATGCTGGTGAACACCGTGCAAGGGCTGGCCGCCACCGACACCATGCAACGCGATTTGATGCATAACTATGCGGGGGGCTATTGGAAAACCCTGCAAAAACTGCGCTTGCCTGCGGCGATGCCGGCCATTTTCAACGGTCTGAAAATCGCCACAACGCTGGCCTTGATCGGGTCATTGGTTGCGGAGTTTTTCGGCTCGCCCACTCAGGGGATGGGCTTTCGTATTTCTGCCGAAGTTGGGAGGCTGGGCCTTGATATGGTCTGGGCAGAAATCACCATGGCCGCGTTGGCCGGATCGGCGTTTTACGGCAGTGTTGCGCTGATCGAAAAGACATTAACCTTTTGGCACCCTTCACAGCGGGGCTGAATTAAACTACCATAGAATAACAATCAGGGAGACTATAATGAACAAACTACTTACAACAGCACTTGCGGGTGCGCTAACGTTTGCAGCCGGACTGGCCCAAGCAGCCGATGATCTGACGCTTCAATTGAAATGGGTGACGCAAGCACAATTCGCCGGCTATTATGTGGCGCTTGAAAACGGCTATTATGGCGACGAAGATCTGAACGTTACGATCAATGCCGGTGGCCCCGATGTGGCGCCTGCGCAGGTTCTGGCCGGTGGTGGCGCGGACGTGATTATCGACTGGATGCCCTCGGCTTTGGCCGCGCGCGAAGGTGGATTGCCATTGGTGAACATTGCGCAGCCGTTTAAATCTTCGGGCATGATGCTGACTTGTCGCAAAGATACAGGCATTAAAACACCTGCCGATTTCGCCGGTAAAACATTGGGCGTTTGGTTCTATGGCAACGAATACCCCTTCCTAAGCTGGATGGGTAAACTGGGCCTTGGCACCGGTGGTGGCGATGGTGTGACGGTTCTGAAACAGGGCTTTAACGTTGATCCGATCCTGCAAGGGCAGGCGGCCTGTGTGTCAACCATGACGTATAATGAATACTGGCAGATCATTGATGCGGGTATCGGGGCCGAAGATCTGGTGACGTTCAAGTATGAAGATCAGGGCGTGGCAACACTGGAAGATGGCCTTTATGTTCTGGAAGACAAGCTGTCGGATGCTGGCGAAGTTGACAAACTGGCCCGCTTTGTGCGCGCCTCGATGAAAGGCTGGAAATGGGCAGAAGAGCATCCAACAGAAGCCGCGATGATTGTTCTGGAAGCCGACGAAACCGGTGCCCAAACCGAAAAACATCAAATCCGGATGATGGGCGAAGTTGCCAAATTGACCGCGGGTTCTAACGGCGCGCTTGATGAGGCCGATTATAACCGCACGGTTGCGACATTGATGAATGGCGGGTCTGATCCGGTGATTTCGAAAGAGCCAACCGGTGCTTGGACATCTGTTGTGACGGATCTTGCGCTGAAATAAGATCCGATTTTAACAAATAAAAAGAAGGCGCTGCAGATTGCAGCGCCTTCTTTGTTTTGTATCAGTAACGTATGGAAAATGCCCATTGCGTTGCGCGGCTGGTTCAGATCGTAAACCCGCCCTGAAGCTTGATATGCTTCAAGACGTGGCTGCTGTTAACGCACTATCCAGATCGCCAATTAAATCATCCGCATCCTCGATCCCGATCGATATGCGCACAACAGAAGGGCCAGCGCCTGCGGCCTCTTGTTGTTCGGGCGTTAGTTGGCGGTGCGTGGTTGAGGCCGCGTGGATCACCAATGAGCGTGTGTCCCCCAGATTGGCAACGTGGCTAAAGATTTCCAGACTGTCCACGAATTTCACACAGGCGTCATAGCCGCCTTTGATCGCGATGGTAAACAATCCGCCCGCGCCTTTGGGGCAGATGCGCGCCATACGATCATGATAGGGGCTTGAGGGAAGGCCCGCGTAGGTAACCTTTTCAATGCGCGGATCGGTTTCAAGCCATGCGGCGATCTTTTTGGCATTCTCGACATGGCGCTCCATGCGCAGGGACAGGGTCTCGATACCCATCAGGGTGTAATGCGCGGCTTGCGGATTCATTGTCATGCCCAGATCACGCAAGCCAATGGCAATGCCGTGGAATGTATAGGCCAAGGGGCCGAATGTTTCGTGGAATTTCAGCCCGTGATAGGCAGGTTCGGGTTGGGACAGGGACGGGAATTTATCGGTGGCCGACCAATCAAACGTGCCGCTATCCACCACACAGCCCCCGGTTACAGTGCCGTTGCCCGTCAGGTATTTGGTGGTTGAATGCACCACCAGCGCCGCGCCGTGTTTAATCGGATTGCACAGATAGGGCGTGGCGGAGGTGTTATCGACAATCAGCGGAATTTGCGCGTCATTGGCGATGGCGGCGATGGCATCCAGATCGGTAATGTAGCCGCCGGGATTGGCGATGCTTTCGCAAAATACCGCGCGGGTGTTGTCATCAATCGCGGATTTGACCGCGTCAAGATCTTCAAAATCAACGAATGTCGCCGACCAGCCAAAGCGTTTGATGGTTTGGCTAAACTGGGTGATGGTGCCGCCATAGGCGCGGGTTGAGGCCACCACATTCATCCCGGGCGACATCAGGGGAAACAGCGCCATAATCTGAGCCGCATGGCCCGAAGAACAGCACACCGCCCCCGCACCGCCCTCAAGGGTGGCAATGCGTTCCTGCAGCACGGCCACCGTGGGATTTGTCAGGCGGGAATAGATATAGCCCACCTCTTGCAGATTAAACAACGCCGCGGCGTGATCGGCATCGCGAAACACATAGGCGGTGGTTTGATAAATCGGAGTTTGGCGCGCCCCTGTTGCGGGATCGGGGCGGGCACCTGCGTGGATTTGCAGGGTTTCAAAACCATAGTTGGGCGTATCTGTCATGATGGTTTCCTTTGTTGGTTGAGCGATTGTTTACGGGGGCAGCCATGCGCACTCAATATTTTTGAATAAGGAGGACGGGAATTCTATGCTGACCTGAAAGGATGAAATTAAATTTTATCAAAAAGCCTGCCGAGCGGAGGATTTCCCACCGCACAATAGCCAGCTGATCTAGCCAAACATTTTGCGGCCGGACAATCGTATACGTGCGGCACCAATAAGCAGCGATTTTGTTTTATCGTTCATGTCGAAACCTTTTCTGTTACGTTTAGCCCCAAGTAGGGACGAAAACGCGTTTCAGATCAAGGAAAACCGTGTCAGCGCATCCAGAACCCGGCCTTTTTGATTTTGTTGCGCAATACTTTTTCGCGCACCGGCAGGTTGTCTTGATCAAACAATGCGCGGGTTTTTTCGCCGCGGCCTTGCAAAACCATACGCTTGATCGGATCGTATTGCTTCAAAACCTTTTTGATTTTGTTTGGCGCAATGGTTTCTTCCAAGGTTTTGATCACTTGCTCGCTTTCGCGGGCATAAAGCATGGGTAGGAAACGATAGTGACAGGTAATATCCCCATCCAGCCCCGCCAATTCCGGCCCCGGGCGCCCGCCGCCAAGTTTGTGGATCACCAAAGGCAGCACAACCTGATCCAGCCAGGGATCCAGCGATTGACACACCAGTTCTTCTGGCGCGTTGTCGCGGGTTTCACGGGCAAATTGTGCAAATAACGCACCAAATTCATGCGGGCAGCGATAATAGAACCAACCCGCGTTAAAATAGAGGTAGCGTTCCCAATATTCATCTGGTTGGCTGGTATCAAGCGAGCTTTCGAAATCCAGATCAAATTTATCGTAAAGGGATTTCCATGTTTGCGTCAGGCCGGGGCCGTAAAGCTCGATCTCGGGCCATGTGTTTGTGCGCCGCATTGAGGCCGCAGGGTGGTCAAAATCAAAATTGATCTGCGATAATGGCCCTGTGACCAGCGTGTCGCTGTCAAAAAATACAAATGGTTCGCCTTTTGGCATGGCCATCAGAGCCTCGATCTTATTGCCATGGGGATAGCTTTGGCCAAAATCGTGATTTTCAAACGGGATGATTTCCGCACCCAGATGATCCAGCAAAGCCCGAACATCGGTATTGCCCATCCGTGGATCATGCGACCATTTTTCCCCGGGCTGCGGCTCGGCAACAAATACGCGGCCTTTGAAATCCGGATCACTATGGCGCAACGAGGCCACAAATAACGCCGCCTCGAATTGCAGTCGGCCGGATTGGCCAATCACTACAATATTGAAAGGCTTGGATTTTTTATTGTTTTTGACCATGATATTCTGCCCGTCGTCTTTGTGTATTTGCATATTTGCATCTTGTGGCTTTATAGCTTGAAAAATCCGGTATGCCAAAACCTTAGTTTCCGTTATGGTAAATTAATTTAAGCGTTACTTTTCAAATAAGAACTTTAAGGAGAATATCATGTTTGAATTACCACTGTGGATTGTTTTGATTATCGGCATTTCATCTGGCGGTGCGGGCGGGCCACAAAGCGCGCAGATGCAAACCAGTTCTGATCCTGTCCAAACCTTTTCATTAAGTGATGACGAGGATGGCTTGGCATCGACTGAAACCGATACCCAAACTGCACGCCCGCCAGAACCGCAAATTGCCAGCGGTAAATTCACCACGGCTTTGGAAGTGAAACCGATTTTAACCGCAACCAAAGCCAGTTGGGTGGCGTTGCGCGATTATGACGGGCAGGATTTACTATATTTCACCCAGATAGAATCCTGGCGCTGTGGCCTGTTTGAAATCCGATATTCGGTGAATGGTGCCGCGGAAAAAATCTGGGATATGGAACCCTGCTATCTGGATACACGTCAGCCCAACGTATTGAAGCTTGAGGATCATTTGCCTTATATTCGTTTGATTGGCGGATCAGTTGAAACCGTGAAAATCACCCTATACTATGATGATGGAACGTCAGATACGGCAACATTTTCTCGCAACCAGATTTTGATGCCATAGTAAAAATACGAGTGCGCGAAATAGGAATATCCCCGAATGACAAATCCTTTGAAATCTGTGCGTAACTCCATCGCTATTTTTGGCAGTGCGATCGCGTTTCTTGAAACGGGATTGAAAACCCCTGCTTTAGGCGATGCTATTACGTCGGCGGCGGATCTGATCTATAAAATGCATGGTCGCCTGATCCTGACAGGGGTCGGCAAAAGCGGCCACATCGCACGCAAGCTTTCCGCCACGTTTTCATCCACCGGCACGCCCTCCTATTTTGTTCACCCCACCGAGGCAAGCCACGGTGATCTGGGCCTGATCCAAAATGATGATGTGGTGATGTTGATGTCATGGTCGGGCGAAACCCGCGAATTGTCAGATATCGTCGCCTATTGCGCCCGTTTTAATGTGCCGATGATTTCGATCACCCGCAGCAAGGATTGCACCTTGGCCCAAAAAGCCCAAGTGACCATTGTTTTGCCCCAAACCAAAGAGGCCTGCCCGCATAATCTGGCCCCCACCACATCCACATTGCTGCAAATGGCAATCGGTGATGCGTTGGCGGTGGCCTTGCTGGAAATGCGCGGGTTTAGCGAAAGCAGTTTCAAGGCGTTTCACCCAGGTGGCAAACTGGGCGCGGCCCTGACGCCATTGTCGGATATCATGCATATGGGTAACCGCCTGCCACTGTTGCCCCAAACGGCCCCGATGATCGAGGTGATTTCGATGATTTCCGCCAAAGGCTTTGGCATTGTCGGGCTTTTGGATGGGGCAGGGGGAATTGTCGGTGTGATCACCGATGGCGATATTCGCCGTTTTCTTGAAACCAACACCTCGGCAACTCTTGATACGGTCTTGAACAGCACGTTTGCCACCGAGATCATGACAAAAAACTGCGTCACCCTGGAACCCGACTGGCTATCTGCCAAAGCCCTGCACGTGCTGCAATCCAATAAAATCAGCGCCGCTTTTGTGGCGGAACACGGCAAACCGAAGGGTATCGTCACCGTGCTGCAACTGCTGGATGTGGGGGTGGTTTAGGGATGTTAGAAAGAAAATGGTGGGCGACCCTGGAATCGAACCAGGCGTGAGTCACCTCGAGGGAGTTACAGTCCCCTGCCACACCTTGCGGCCTGACGCCCAACCTGCGGGGTGGATAGCCTTAGGTTTGGGTAGCGTCAAGCCATAAATCACCGCTAATTTGACTTGCAGCGAAAACCAGCATAGCGCAGTGTTCAGAATGCGTAATTTTAAGGCGATAAGTGATGACGAAACCAAAATGGATTGTTGAAAAAGAACAGGCAAAGAAGGCCTCGGTGTGGTTGTTTGGCCTGCACGCGGTGCGCGATGCGCTAACGAATCCCAACCGCAAGAAATTGCGCCTGATCGTAACCTTGAACGCACAAAACAAATTGGCCGAAGAAATCGCCGCCTGTGGCATTACCCCCGAAGTGGTTGACCCGCGCAAATTCAATGCGCCGCTTGACCCGCAATCGGTGCATCAGGGGGCCGCGCTTGAGGTGAAACAGCTGGAATGGGGCAATTTGCAAGATCTGTGTATGGCCGCCGACGGGCAGGTGCCGCGGGTGGTGCTGCTGGATCGGGTCACAGACCCGCATAATGTGGGTGCGGTGCTGCGCTCGGCCGAGGTATTTGGCGCGCGGGCGGTGATCGCGCCGCAACGCCACGCTGCGCCCGAAACCGGCGCTTTGGCCAAAACCGCGTCCGGCGCTTTGGAACGCCAACCCTATTTGCGCATCCGTAATCTGGCCGATGCCATGGAAACCCTGAAAGACATGGGCTATTTGATGCTGGGCCTTGATGGGGAAGCCGAGGTTACGATCGAGGAGGCCGTAAAGGGGCGCGTTGACCGCCCTGTTGCGCTGGTGTTCGGGGCCGAGGGGCCGGGGCTACGCCAGAAAACCAAGGAAACCTGCGATATGCTGGTGAAAATTCCGGCTGTGGGTGATTTTGGTTCGCTGAATGTGTCAAACGCCGCTGCTGTGGCGCTTTATGCGGTGCGCGCCTGATCACGTTGATGTGAGAAAACTGGAAAATCACCCACCCGCCCCCATATCAGTATCAGAAGGCGCGCATTGGAACCTGCGCGTTTTGACATTCTGTCCCTTGTTCCACACTGGCGCCCATCCTTTCTCCTCCTTCAGGATGGGCGCTTTTTTGTTTCCAAAGCCTGTGCTAGGTTTTGCCCAAACTGATTTGGAAATGATATGACCTATAGCGATGCACAGCTGAAAACCATTCTTGAAACCAACAAAGTGATTGCCTGTGTCGGGGTGTCGATGAACCCGGTGCGGCCCAGCTATTTTGTGGCGCGGTATTTATCAATGAAGGGGTTCACGGTGATTCCGGTGAATCCGGGCCATGCGGGTAAAATGCTGTTTGGCCAAACGATTATGCCCGATCTGGCCTCGATTGACCGGCCTGTGGATATGGTGGACATTTTCCGGCGCTCCGAACATGTTACGCCGATTGTCGAGGCCGCGCTGGAGGCTTTCCCCGCGTTGAAAACCATATGGATGCAAATCGGGGTTGAAAATGCGGAAGCGGCGGCATTGGCCCAAGAGCGCGGCGTGACGGTGATCATGAACCGCTGCCCCAAAATCGAAAACCAGCGTTTATTTGGAGAATTGCGGATGGGCGGGTTTAATACGGGGGTTATATCGTCGAAGTTGTGAGGGGGGGGGAGACCACTTCATTTGTTATTTCTGTTTATATATAGGTAAGATAAAATGTCTGAAATTAGTTATTTCCAAAGGTATTCGCAAAAAGAAAACCACACGACCAACAATACATTGCTTATCTTAAAGCACTTTTATCAATCCTCGCCATTGAAAATACAAACGATCTTCACAGAGTTATTGGGTGAAGAAATGGAGATTGGGCTACTATTTCAGCAACAAAAGAAGCAATCCAATAGTATACCAGACGCACGAATCTCACAATCTGCCTTTGATATTTTTATTGAGACTAAAATGGGGGACAGTCTTGATCTTAACCAAATGAATAGACACATAGAATCAATTAAAAATTCGAAATGTGTAAATAGTTTTCTTATCGGTTTAACAAAACTACCAGTCGAAAAAGAGGCAGTTAGTTCGATACGGGATCGCTGTAATAAGGAAGGAATTAAGTTTGTGGCATTGACCTTTCTTGATCTCGTAAATGCACTTAAAGAGGTTTGTCAAGATTATGAGGTCGTTCTTCAAGATATTCTGAATGATTATGAAGGGTATTTACGTTCCGAAAATCTATTGCCAGATGGAGATAGAATAGTTGTGGTGCCGTGTGGTACTTCTATGGAAACAAACTGCAAATACAAAATTTACTTCGAGCCGTCAAAACGTCCGAGCAAATTTAACTCTAGGTTCATAGGCTTATATCATAAAAAACGTGTGAGTTTCGTTGGGGAAATACATACCGTTTTTGTCGGTAAATATAATCCAATACGCGGTAGGGTGGAAAATAGTAAATTAGAGAAATTTGAGAACAAGTTAGAAATTGATGAAGCACAAAAGACGGCTTTGGAAGTGTTTCAAAGCGGTGTCTACCCGCCTGAGACTTTTCAGGCGGAAGAGCACAGGTTTTATTTTGTGGAAGATTTCAAATCTACTGATTTCGTAAAGAGTTCAAAATATGGAATTAGGGGGACAAGAATTTTTAATTTACATGAGTTGCTTAAGCGAGATCCGGTAGACACTCTCACTGTTGGTCAAGTTGCCGAGGGTCTGAAAGGAATAACTTTTACTTAGGATCGTATCACCGCCCCGCCTTTTCCTCAATCCCTGACACCCCTTCGCGCCGTTCCAGCTCGGCCAGCACATCGGCCAAATCCACATCCCGTGACGCCAGCATCACCAGCAGGTGATAGAGCACATCTGCCGCCTCGTATTTCAGGTTTTCTTTGTCGTCCTTCACCGCGGCGATAATTGCCTCGACCGCTTCTTCGCCGAATTTTTCGGCGCATTTGTCTGGGCCTTTGGACAGCAGTTTGGCTGTCCATGAACTGGCAGGATCGGCCCCTTTGCGGGTGGCGATGGTGGCGGCGAGGCGGGTTAGGGTGTTCATGTTAACCTCATGGGAATTCCGGCGTTTGCCATGTGTTGTTTGGCCTCGCCGATGGTGTAGGTGCCAAAGTGAAAGATGCTGGCGGCCAGCACGGCGGAGGCGCCGCCAAGGGTGACGCCTTCGACCAGATGATCCAGATCACCCACCCCGCCGCTGGCAATCACCGGCACGGGCACGGCGTCGGAAATGGCGCGGGTCAGGGGCAGGTTAAAGCCCTGTTTGGTGCCGTCGCGATCCATTGACGTTAGCAGAATTTCTCCGGCGCCTTTGGACACCACCAATTTGGCAAATTCCACCGCGTCAATGCCGGTGGCCTTGCGCCCGCCATGGGTAAAGATTTCCCACTTGCCCGGCGAAACGGTTTTGGCGTCAATCGCCACCACAATGCACTGGCTGCCAAAATGGTTGGCGGCATCGGCAATCACATCGGGGTTGGCCACGGCGGCAGAATTGAACGACACCTTGTCGGCCCCCGCCAGCAGCAGATTACGCACATCATCCGAATTGCGCACCCCGCCGCCAATCGTCAGGGGCATAAAGCATTGCTCGGCGGTGCGGGTGGCCAGATCAAACATGGTGCCGCGATTTTCATGGGTGGCCTTGATATCCAGAAAGCACAGCTCGTCCGCGCCGGCGGCGTCATAGGCGCGGGCTGCATCGACGGGATCGCCCGCGTCAATCAGATCAACGAAATTCACGCCTTTCACAACGCGCCCGTCGGCAACATCAAGGCAGGGAATGATACGGGTTTTCAGCATGTCAGCGGCTTTCCATTGGGTTTGGAGGTGTTCTAGGCGGTTTTGGAAACAGGATCAACGCGCAGTTGGCTTTGAATTGCCTTACTAAACTATTTTAGTAGTTTAATGACTCCGAGCAATACGGCGTAACGTGTTGTTTTTGAAAAAGTTACAAGGAGTGTGAACATGGCGAAATTCATTTTCATTACCCCCGCGGCGACGGTAATTGGATCACCGATGATCGGCACCCACGCCAATAGAACCGACCAGCTGCCCCATTTGCTGAACCATGTTTGCGCTTTGGAGAGGTGAATTGCAGAAACCGGAAACCATGTGCGAGTTTGATATTCAAGCGCAGCGCGGCCAAGCCAGTAATTCAGGATCGAGCCTAAGATATTGCCGAAACTGGCCACTAAAAACAACGTGATTAGGCTGTGATCCGATAGGGCCACCATCGCCAACAGCGCGGCCTCGGAGCCGCCGGGAAGCAACGTTGCGGCGGTGAACGAGATCAGGAAAAGGCCGGTTAGCGAAGATATGGTTTAGGCTTTCAACAGCTTAAGCGCCGCAGCCAGATCAATCGCTCCGTCATACAGCGCGCGGCCCGAAATTGCCCCGTTCAACGGCGCACCGCAATCGCGCAGCGCCTCAAGATCGGCCATGGAGCTGACCCCGCCAGAGGCAATCACGGGGATTGAAATCGCGTTTGCCAGCGCGGCGGTGGCCTTGGTATTTGGCCCTTGCATGGCACCGTCGCGGTTGATGTCGGTATAGATGATTGCGGCAACGCCTGCGTCCTCAAACGATTTGGCAAGGTCTGTGACGTTGATATCGGTTTCCTTGGCCCAGCCCCGTGTGGCGACCATGCCGTTACGTGCATCAAGCCCCACAGCGATTTTCCCCGGAAAGGCGGCGGCAGCTTGGCGCACCAGATCGGGATTTTCCACGGCAACCGTGCCAAGGATAACGCGCGCCATGCCTTTGGAAATCCACATTTCAATTGTCGCCATATCGCGGATACCGCCGCCAAGTTGCGCGGGCACATCAATGGCGTCAAGAATGGCGTCCACCGCCGCGCCGTTCACCGGTTCACCGGCAAAAGCGCCGTTC
>CAMZKY010000175.1 GCA_947311455.1 uncultured Marinosulfonomonas sp.
GCATCTTTGTGTAAGGAATGATCATGGCAAAACCCAAAACACCCCGATCAATGTGTTGATTGTCGGAGTTGGGGGCCAAGGCGTGATCATGGTCTCCAAGGTGCTTGCACTATTGTGCCAAAAACACGGCTACGAGGTGAAACAATCCGAAGTCCACGGCATGGCCAAACGCGGCGGCGGGGTGTTTAGCCACGTGCGCTTTGGCACCTCGGTCTGGTCACCCACCATCCCCGAAGGCGAAGCCGATGTTTTGCTGGCTCTAGAATGGGCCGAGGCCCTGCGCTGGATCAATTTTATGAACCCCGACACAGGCACATTCATCGCCGACACACAGCGTATCGTCCCCCCCTTTGCCTGTCGCGCCCGTGGCCGCGGCGAAGAAGCTGGATACGCCCCCCAAACCCCCGAAGAAATCATGGTGCAAGTCCGCGCGGGCTATGCGATTGATGCCACAAGTATCGCCGATGATCTGGGCAATCTAAAGGCGGCCAATACCGTGTTGCTGGGCGCGCTCTCGACCACGCTGGAATTCGCCCCTGAAGATTGGCTTGAGGTCATTCGCGATTTTGTGCCGCCGAAAACCATCGATATCAACGTCGCGGCCTTTAAGGCGGGGCGTGAATGGGCGCAGGTCAGTTCCAAGCGTGTTGATGCCAGTGCCACAGGATTGCACAAGACTAAAAATACTCAGCAACAAGTGACAACCAAGCTGGAAATCACTGAAGACTGGTGCAAAGGCTGCGATATCTGTGTAAAAATGTGCCCCGAGCGTTGTTTACGCTTGAATGATAAGCTGGTCGCGGAATTATCTGATCCCGACAAATGCACCGGTTGTCATATGTGCGAATGGCTGTGCCCCGACTTCGCAATTAAAATCACCAACACCCCAGTTTCGGGGGCCCTTAGCTGATGGCGAACCTGATCAATTTACAAGGCAACCAAGCCTGCGCCATGGGGGCAATTGCCGCCGGATGTCGGTTTTACGCGGGCTACCCGATTACCCCGTCATCCGAGATTGCCGAAACCATGGCGCGCGAATTGCCCAAAGTGGGTGGCGTGTTTATCCAGATGGAAGACGAGATCGCCTCGATGGGCGCCGTTGTTGGCGCGTCTATGGGCGGGGCCAAAGCCATGACCGCCACCAGCGGGCCAGGATTTTCTTTGAAACAGGAAAATCTGGGCTATGCCTGCGCTTCCGAAATTCCGTGTGTGATCATCAACGTGATGCGCGGCGGGCCAAGCACCGGCATGCCCACGCGCCCCGCCCAAGGCGACATCATGCAGGCCCGCTGGGGCACCCACGGCGATCATCCGATTATCGTGTTAACACCCGCCTCGGTGGCGGAATGTTACACCGAAACCATCCGCGCGTTCGAACTGACCGAACGCCTGCGGGTGCCGGTGATCGTGTTGGTGGACGAGGTGATTGGCCATCTGGTTGAAACCGTTGATCTTGAGGCGCTTGCGCCCAAGGAAACGATTGAACGCCGCTTTGCCACTGGCCCCGCTGACGGGTTTGAACCCTATGCTGTGACCGATGACATGGTGCCGCCGTTTCCCCGTCCGGGTGATGGATATCGCAGCCACACCACAGGCCTAACCCATTTGCCCAGCGGATTTCCCACCCAAAACCCCGAAAAGGCCAGCGCAGCATTATTGCGCACCACCGACAAGCTGGATCTGCACGCCGATCTGATCGAAGCCTGTGAAATCATCGAATGCGACAACGCCGACATCATCATTGCCACCATCGGTATATCGGCCCGCGCGGCCCAACAGGCGGTGACCGATCTGCGCGCCAAGGGGATAAAGGCCGGGTTATTCCGCCCCAAAACCCTGTGGCCCTTCCCCGAAAAGCGCCTGAAAGAGGTGGCCAAAAATGCCAAAATCATTCTGGTGCCGGAAATGAACCAAGGCCAGTTGATCCTTGAAATCGAACGCCTGATGGCGCGCCACATGCCAGTGATCGGCTTGAACAAAATCAACGGTGAGGCCATAACCCCCGCTGAAATCACCGCCAAAGTATCGGAGGTGTTGGCATGAATATTTCCGAAACCCAAACCCCGTTTGACATCAACGATTATATCCGCCTTGAACAAATGCCGCATTTTCTGTGTCCGGGATGCGGTCACGGCATCGCCCTGCGCGCCCTGCTTTGGGCCATTCACGAACTTAAGATCGACAAGGATAAACTGGCTGTGGTATCCGGCATCGGCTGTTCGGGGCGTTTGTCGGCCTATATCGATGCCAACACCTTCCACACCACGCACGGGCGGCCTTTGGCCTATGCCACGGGGATGGCGCTAGCACGGCCAGATTTGCATGTGATTGTAATCACCGGCGATGGCGATAGTTTGGCGATTGGCGGCAATCATCTGATCCACGCCTGCCGTCGCAATCTGAACATGACCTGCATGATGCTGAACAACGAAATTTACGGGATGACTGGCGGGCAGGTTTCGCCGACCACATCGTCTAACCGCTATACAACCACCACCCCCGAAGGAAATACCGAACCCGTGTTTGACGCCTGCGCGCTGGCCACAGCAGCGGGGGCCAGTTTTGTTGGGCGCGAGGTGACGATGCAAGTGACAGGCCTGAAAAACCTGCTGCGTGACGGGATTGAACATCACGGATTTTCTTTTGTCGAGGTGATTTCCGATTGCACTGAAATCTATGGCCGCAAAAACGATCTTGGGATGTCGCCCGAAATGCTGCTTAGCCAAAAGGCCACAATGCGCCCTGATGCCTATCGCAATACAGTTGATGTGCCGTTTCGCCCCAACGCGCTCGAATGCGGTGTGTTAGCCAAAGCTGATCGCCCTGAATACGGCTGCGCGACCCGCGAAAAAAACGCACGCGTTCAAGCCAAAGCGGAGGGGAAATAGATGGATCATTTCGAAGTTCGGTTTAGTGGCAGTGGTGGACAGGGCCTGATCCTGTCGGCCAAATTCCTATCCGCGGCATTAGTATCTGACGGCTATACCGTGGCCCAATCCCAAAGCTATGAACCCGTGTCGCGCGGCGGTCTTAGCCGTTCTGATCTGGTAGTCAGCAAGGGGCAAGCGGCATTTCCCCTTAGCCAAGGCCTGTCTTTTCTATTGATCCTTGACGGGGCGGCCGCGCAGGCGTCGAATGATCTGTTAAACCGCAATAGTTTGGTGCTTGTCGATAGTGAGCAGGTGCCAATTCCGCCTACGGGCGACTTTAATCTTGTGAACTTACCTTTCACCAAAACCGCCCGCGATCTGGGCAACAAACGTGTGGCCAACATTGTCGCCCTAAGTGCGCTTGTGGCGCGATCTGGGATGTGTAGCAAGGAAACACTGGAAACGGTTGTGCGCACCAAAACACCACCAAAATTTGCATCCTTAAATATTGAAGCTTTTACCGCGGGTTGGCATTTGGTTTAGCCAGCGCTTAATCGCTTAAGGCTTCCATGCCTTTTGCTATTTGCGCCCGACAAACAACAAGTTGTCGTTTTAGTTTTTTGGTTTCTTTTTCTGTCGCCGCCAAAGGTATCTTGCCCAGGTATTTGGCTTCTTTTTTAAGCAACTTGTCAATCAATTCTTGAATTTCCGCATCACGCTTTGCGGCGCGGGCATGCTTGGTATCAAGCAATCCTTGCAGTAGATCCGTTATTTTCCCTAGATTCATAGGCTTGGCTCCAATTGACGCTTTTTACCTAACAACTAATCTGTTAAACGTCTTTGATCTCGGACAATGCTGCGATTTCGTCATCACTCAACTCAACGATTCCACTTCCATCAGGTAACGTGATTGCATTGGCATTAAAAAGGATTTTTCCAGCGCGTGTCAGATCACGAATGATACTTTTGCTATAAGATAAATCATTCATCAGAGATGTTGCCATTTCAGGCGTGATTGCCTTGGTGCGGATCATTTGATCAATGTTACGCAAGGTAGCATTGCGCCCTTCTTTGGCTGACAGCTTGTTTTCGTCCAGATCATGAACATCCACATTGGCATCACCCCGTTCCAGTTTGCTGATTAGCCGCAAAATTCGGGCGATATTAATGCGGATATTGTTGTATTCACGGCGCATCGCATCATTGTCGGAAGCGATATAGGCTGTCACGTTTTTCTTCAGGTGCTTGGTGTCTTTTACGGCTTGAACAATTCGTAAGCTTGCGCGCCGCAATTCGTAAAACTTGTTTGCGAAATCCGAATTCATCTCTGTATTTGCATTGCCGGAAAAATCGGTAATAGCCGAGTGCAAGCTTTTGATACTGACTGCATATTGGGCATCAATATCTTCAACAATCAGTTCTTTTGATCCTTGAATGGTTTCATCCAGATCAACATCCGAGTTGATCGTGCTTTTATGAATACTGATACCATGCGCAATTATTTTGTTTGCATTGTTAAACAGATGTAGGGTTTCATTTCGAACAGCAATCAGCAAAGTTTCCGGAAATTCCGTGACCGATTGGTTTAAGTAACGGGTTTCAACAATCGAATCCATCGGTGCGGGAATGGCGCGTTCAAGAATTTGCACAAGCTTGGTTACAAATGGCGCCATAACCAACACACCAACCATGTTGAACAGGGTATGAAATACAGCCAGTTTCAGTGTGTAATTATCTGCCGCAATCCCAACATTATTGCTGATTTCGTCAACCAGCCAGATAAATTGCGAGATAAGGAGAATGGCAATAACACCCGTGGTTAAATTGAATATCAAATGTGCCCCAGCAAGGCGTTTACCCTGATAGTTCGCGCTTAATGAACCAATAATTGCGGTTATTGTCGTCCCTATATTTGCACCAATAGCCAACGCCAACGCGTTGTCATAAGTGATTTGTCCCACGGAAAGTGCGGTAATAATAATCACCAACGTTGCATGCGAGCTTTGCATGATCACCGTCGCGGCGATCCCTACACCCGCAAACAGGAACAACCCAGCATACCCATCAACAGCAAACTGGGCCAGATCAATGGTTTCACGAAAAGATTCAAAGCCCTCTTTC
The DNA here is from genome assembly GCA_947311455.1 of uncultured Marinosulfonomonas sp. GTDB lineage: Bacteria > Pseudomonadota > Alphaproteobacteria > Rhodobacterales > Rhodobacteraceae > Profundibacter. The sequence goes on from CAMZKY010000175.1 coordinate 4,992, forward strand.
ATGTAGTGAATCCCAAGGAACAGCAGCCCTAGTCCCGCTAAAATATAGCCAATGCCTTTTAGGTTTTTTGATCTCTGAAACACCAGAATAATACCGAACACCAACATTGGCATCGCATAAGCAGATATTTTCACCTTCAGCCCAAATCCGGCAATCAACCATGCACCGGTTGTAGTGCCGAGATTAGCGCCAAAAATAATCCCGATCCCTGCCGCCAGCCCAATAAGGCCCGAACTTAGAAACGATATGGTAATCACTGAAACAAGCGAACTGGACTGCATAAGTGTGGTGCTGACCACCCCGAACGAAATGGCTTTCCATAATTTATTCGTGGTTTTCGCCAGAATTTTTTCCAGCACACCACCCGTAAATGTGCGAAACCCGTCTTCTAGAAAAGTCATCCCAAAAAGGAAAATCGAAACACCCGCCGCAATTTCTTTGAAATTAGGGCTTATCCAAAATCCGGCTCCAAGAATCACAAAAATTACCGGAAGGAGAATTTGTTTTAGCATAATTTAGTTACCTAGTCTTAGCGCGCTCACCTTGGTTACATAATAAGAACGCAGGATTCCAGCTTTGTTTTACAAAACTGTTACATTGCCTGGGTTTTTAACACCCGAAAGGCCGAACTGCGCTCTAATTGGCACCTTATTCTAGGGTTAAAGTGGAAAATGTGTTGATCGAGTTCATACAAAAAACCTCCTAAAATTCGTATAGGTAAATCACGGTTCTGGTTTGGGTAGCCCAACAAAAGCAGAAGCCACTCCAGCCAGTTTTTTCAACAAAAATAGCGGTCTTACCACGAGATATTGGCTGCCAACAGAGAGATTTTGCGCATGGAGTTAAACAGTATTAGGGCCTTGGAACAGGCTACAAATTTAGGGCGGGGTGAATTGTTCCGGCTTGGAACCGCATTACTTTTTATCGTTGCAATTATGCTGATTGTATCTGCCAGATTGGAGTCGGTTGCGAATAGCTACCTTTTGGTCGTTGCCGCGATGATCGGCGGGTATATGGCGCTAAATATTGGTGCGAATGATGTTGCCAATAACGTTGGCCCTGCTGTGGGCTCCAAAGCACTAACATTAACAGGCGCAATTCTAATCGCGGCGGTCTTTGAAGCGGGGGGCGCAATAATCGCCGGTGGTGATGTTGTTAGCACCATAAAAAAAGGCATTATTGATCCGGCTCTTATTCCGGATGGCACAGTATTTATCTGGGTAATGATGGCGGCACTATTGGCTGCCGCAATCTGGTTGAATATCGCCACGCTGGTAGGGGCGCCAGTTTCAACGACGCACTCCATCGTTGGGGGTGTTCTGGGTGCAGGTATTGCCGCTGCGGGATGGGAAATTGCCAACTGGGGAACCGTCGGTAAGATCGTGGCCTCTTGGGTGATGTCGCCTGTTCTTGGAGGCGTCATCGCGGCCAGCTTCCTTTATCTGATAAAACGTACGATTATCTATCAATCTGATAAAATCACCGCCGCCAAAAAGATGGTTCCAATTCTGGTAGGAATTATGACATGGGCGTTTTCGGTTTACCTTATTATGAAGGGCCTGAAAAAACTATGGAAGTTTGATATTTTAACGGCTGGCGCAATCGGTTTTGGCATTGCTGTTTTGGTCTTTATACTGGTGAAACCTTTGGTGGCCCGCGCGGCCAATAAGCTTGAGAATAACCGCGTTAGCGTGAATGCACTCTTTACCGTGCCCCTGATATTTGCCGCCGCCCTCCTAAGCTTTGCGCATGGTGCAAATGACGTCGCCAATGCTGTTGGGCCTCTTGCTGCAATCAATGACGCAATCCTGCATGGGGGCGTTGCCAGCAAAGCTGAAATCCCATTGTGGGTTATGTTGGTCGGCGCTGTTGGTATCGTACTTGGGCTGGCCCTTTATGGCCCGAAATTAATTCGCACCGTGGGGTCAGAAATTACCGAACTGGACAAAATGCGTGCCTTCTGTGTGGCGATGGCCGCCGCAATTACGGTGATCATCGCATCGCAACTTGGTCTGCCTGTAAGCTCAACCCATATTGCAGTTGGGGGCATCTTTGGGGTTGGTTTCTTGCGTGAATATCTAGAAGCAAACTACAAACGCACACTTGCTGAAATTCGCGAACATCACGCCACAGACGCACCAGAAGTTGTCGATGCCTTTTTGATAGCATTTGACGAAACAGATGTTCGGACCAAAGGTTTAATGCTGGCGGAATTGAAAAAGAAACGTGGGCCAAACTTGATCAAAGCTGATCGAAAAGAGCTGAAAAACATATATCGTGAAGAATTGGTTAAACGTTCTGTTTTGCTTAAAATTGCTGCCGCTTGGGTCATAACCGTACCCTTGGCCGGCGTATTGGCCGCTCTGCTTTTCTTCACGATACGCGGCATGTTGTTGCAAGGCTAAATCGGCTTGATGATAAAAATCGTCCTCGCCTTTGGGCGGGGATTTATTGCGTGAAAATCTGGCTGGTCACACCATTATTTAATGGCGCCGAATTGTTAATTTCGCACGCAAGCCTTTTGGGACATGCTCAAATGATACTGCCCCTCCATGTTGACGCGCAATTGTTGAAACGATGGTTAACCCAAGGCCGACGCCTTCAATAAAATCCGCGTTCTGCCCTCGTAAAAACGGCCCGGTTAGTTGGCTAACAACCTCGTCTGAAATGTTGCCACCTTCATCATCTACAATCACCACAGCCGTTTCAGAATCCGCACGCACCGATACGGTAGCGCGCCGCCCGTATTTCAACGCATTGTCGATTAAATTTGCCACCGCCCGTCCCAAAGACACCGGCCTTGCCGTCACCAAAACGCGCCTAGCGTCTTCTTGCGGGAGAGCAATATTGCCCCCACCGGCACCAAACACCGAGCGGCTCTTGTCCATTTCAACAGCATCAGCCGACAAAAATTGAACAGGTTTTCCAATATCATTGTAATCATCCACAATCGATTGAACCAATGACGTTAACGAAATTTTACGCGGTTCCTCGGCATTCATTTCAGATCTTGTATAGGTCAGAACACTTTCGATCATACCCGTCATCTGGTCGATATCTGTTTCCAATTTCCGACGCAGCTCTTTGTCCTCGATCAGGGCTGCGCGCAAGCGAAGGCGGGTTGCAGGAGTGCCTAAATCGTGGCTGACGCCTGACAGCACCATTGCACGCTTTTCAAGCCGATCCTGTTCATGGGCAAGGTATTCATTCAACGCTTTCATGACTTCACGCAATTCATTCGGGCCTTGTTCGGTAAATTCCGAATTCCCGCCGACAACCCCGCGCCGACGCAGAATTATTGCAAATCTGGAAAATTTGGATGTTACATCAAAGGCGTGCGACAGAATAAAAACCAACCCCGCCAGCAATATCGCAATCGCAATAAGGCGTTTGTCTTTTGGCGCTGCATCACAGCCCCAAACATCAGGAGCCTCAATGCGTATCCATTTGCTTTGATCAAACCGCGCAAACAATATCGGATTACTACAATAACTTGCCATCATCTGCGTAATTTCTCCCAATTGCGCCGCAACCGGTCTATTGGTGTTAGGTGGAAGCTTGGCTAATGGATAACTCAGTACCGTTGAAACAATGTGGAGCTGCAACCGTGTCTTTGATGTAGAGATCGAAATCGAAGTTACATGTGATCGCGCCGGCAAGTTGGCAAATTGTGGCAAGGTCACGGGATTAATATCGGAGCTGCCCTTCATTTTTGCATCAGACATCTGCACGTATTGTGGCGGTTCGGTGCGTTGACGCAGAGATTCATAAAGCACAACGCCCGTTTCATAAGCCCTGTTCAGATGATCACGCCACGCGGCTTGTGATCCCATCCATATCCAAACAGCCAATCCACCTGTAACCAAACCACCCAGCGTCCAAAGCACAGCAAATATTTTAAGGCTTTGGAATGCAAAAAACTTACCCATTGGAAACGTCGACATCCGCGACAAAAATATATCCGACACCCCGCTCGGTGCGCAAAATGGTTGGTTCTTTAGGATTTGCTTCAATCTTGGATCGCAATCGGCCAACCAAAACATCGATTGCACGCCCTTCGAAAACGTCAACTGCATTTTCCGCGTCATGGGTAACGTCAAGTGCTTCGGCGATTTCATCACGGGTCAGCGGGATATGAGGGTTGGCCAACAGCACCTTCAAGAGGCTGGTTTCGCGTTTTGACAGCGCCACTTCAAAGCCATCAGGCGAAAGCACAACATCAAGTTTGCCATCATATATCCAGCCGTTAAAATGGTATTTCGATGTATTGCGGCGATACGCTAAAGATGCTGCACGATGCCCGCGGCGCAACACGGCGCGCACCCTTGCCAGCAACAAATTCGGATTGAAGGGTTTGGCAATATAATCATCCGCCCCCACCTCATATCCTTTCATACGCTGATGATCCGCTGAAAGCGCCGATACCAGAATAATCGGAATTTCCTGTTCAAGGCGTAGGGTTGCACAAATTTGTATGCCATCTTCTTTTCCGAGCATGACATCCAGTAAAATAAGATCAATCCGCCCGCTCACCAGATGCGCATCTATCTCGGATTTGTTGGCCGCCATCATCACCATGAATCCACTTTTGCGCAGAAACTCGGTCATCATCAAACGCATTTCAGCATCATCATCAACAACTAATAGGCGGGGAATCGACATCTGGTATCCTAATTGAACTACCGTTTCTTCTTGGGCAATTTCGCACCAAAATCAACGCAATGGTAACACTGTGTAACAGAACCGTCAAAATTCATCTTTGAACAGCGAATGCATTGGATCATATTTATTGAAAAGGCGGCGCGTTCAGAGAATGATAGATCAGCGCCATATAACGTGGCGAAGATTTTCGGGAGGAAATACAATGAAGATAACACACATACTTGCCGCGGCTTCGGCTGTGGGATTTCTAGCGTCAACCACAGCCATGGCTGGGCCAGAGGCCGAAGTTTTGCATTGGTGGACATCGGGTGGCGAAGCCAAGTCGGTTGCGGTTTTACAACAAGAATTTTCAGATAACGGCGGCACATGGACAGATATGCCCGTTGCAGGTGGCGGTGGTGATGCCGCCATGACAGCCCTACGCGCCCGAGTTTTGTCGGGCAATGCCCCAACAGCCGTGCAATTAAAAGGCCCCGCAATTCAGGAATGGTATGAAGAAGGTGTTTTGGCCGATATCTCTGACGTTGCCAAAGCCGAAAACTGGGAAAATCTGTTACCTGCCGCTATTGCCGGCCACATGAAATGTGAAGGCACGTGGTGTGCAGCACCTGTAAACGTGCATCGCGTTGACTGGATCTGGGCCAATGCCAAGGTGCTGGCAGACAATGGAATTTCACTTCCAACCACATGGGATGAATTCAACGCCGCCGCAGACAAACTGATGGCCGCCGGAATTACACCGTTGGCTCATGGAGGTCAGGCTTGGCAAGATGCCACTGTATTCGAGGCTGTTGCGCTTGGCATTCTTGGTCCGGACGGTTTCCGCAAAGCCTTTATCGATCTTGACGAGGCAACATTGACTTCAGACGCAATGATTGCAGTTTTTGATCAAATGCGCAAAATGCGCGGCTATGTTGATGGCAATTTCTCGGGCCGTGATTGGAATCTGGCCACAGCCATGGTGATGAATGGCGAAGCCGCCTTCCAAATCATGGGGGATTGGGCCAAAGGCGAATTTATGGCTGCTGGAAAAGTTCCGGGCAAAGATTTCTTGTGCATCTCGACACCGGGCGACGGGTATCTTTATAACGTGGACAGCTTTGCGATGTTTGCCGTCAAAGGCGACGATAAAAAAGCAGGGCAACAGCTACTGGCCAAGCTGATTATGGGTAAAAACTTTCAAAAGGTGTTTAACCTGAACAAAGGTTCAATTCCTGCCCGTACGGATGTATCTCTGGATGAATTCGACAGCTGTGCGCTGTTGTCCTCGCAAGATATGGCCACCAGCAACAGCAACGGATCATTGCTGCCCAGCTATGCCCACGGCATGGCGTTGCGTGGCGCACAATCCGGTGCGATCACAGATGTTGTAACGGCGCATTTCAACTCGGATATGTCGTCCGCCGACGCTGTTAAAATGCTGGTAGAAGCTGTTAAAAACAGCATGTAATCACTTGCGCTTCCGGCACAATCGCCGGAGGCGCACCTTATTGCGGGGAATATCATGTCAGATTGGTTGGAGCGTCACGTTCCCAAAATGGTTCTTGCACCTTCATTTGCGGCCATTCTGCTATTTGTTTACGGATTTATCGCGTGGACGGGGTGGATTTCATTCACCAAATCGCGCCTGTTGCCTAAATATGAAATTATCGGAACCTTACAATACGAGCGCCTGTTTATATCGCCGCGATGGGATACGGCTTTAAACAACCTGTTTATTTTTGGCGCATTGTTTATCATTATTTCCATGATCCTTGGCCTGATATTAGCGATTATGCTGGATCAAAAAATTCGCACAGAAGGTGTGTTGCGCACCATCTATCTATACCCCATGGCCCTTTCAATGATTGTGACCGGGACTGCGTGGAAATGGATATTGAATCCCGGTCTGGGCATTGAATCTGTGGTGCGCGGTTGGGGCTATGAAAGTTTTAGCTTCGATTGGTTGGTAAACCCCGAATACGCTATCTATACGGTTGTTATTGCGGGGGTCTGGCAGGCGTCAGGCTTTGTTATGGCCTTGTTTTTGGCGGGCCTTAGATCGGTCGACGAAGAGATCATCAAAGCAGCACAAGTTGATGGTATTCCTACCTCGCGCATTTATTCCGCAATCATCATCCCCTCCATGGCCCCTATCTTTTTGTCGTCCTTCATCGTGTTGGCGCATCTGGCAATCAAAAGCTTTGATTTGGTCATTGCCTTAACGGGCGGCGGCCCCGGCTACGCCACTGACCTTCCCGCAACCTATATGTATACAATGGCGTTTTCGCGCGGTGATATCGGTCAGGCCGCCAGCTCGGCCATGGTGATGATGCTTGTCGTGTTTGCCATTGTGGTTCCATATTTATATTCCGAGCTGAGGGCGAAAAATGACTGATTTCATATCCAACCCTGATGCCAAACACAAATCCGGCAAAGCCACCAAAATCGCCTTGCGCTGGTTTCTGTTATTGTTGCTTCTTATCTTTGCGCTTTATTACCTAATGCCCTTGTTTGTGATGGTCACGACCTCGCTAAAAAGCCTAGAGGAAATCCGCACAGGAAGCCTTGTTGCCTTACCGCGCGAAGTTACATTTGACGCATGGAAAACCGCGTGGTCTGGGGCCTGCACAGGTATCCAGTGCCAAGGATTGCAACCGTATTTCTGGAACTCGATCCTGATTGCAGTGCCGGCTGTTTTCCTATCCACATTGTTTGGTGCGATGAACGGCTACATCATAGCGCACTGGAAATTCAAAGGCGCAAACCTGATCTTTTCCATGATGTTATTTGGCTGTTTCATCCCGTTTCAAGTGGTAATCCTGCCGATGGCGCGGGTGCTGGGGATGATGGGGCTGGCAGGCTCCATTCAAGGCCTGATCTTTGTACATGTGATATACGGCCTTGGCTTTACCACCCTGTTTTTTCGCAATTATTATGTATCGATCCCGGGCGAGCTGGTCAAAGCGGCCAAAGTAGACGGTGCCGGATTCTTCCGCATATTCTGGTCAATCTTCCTGCCTTTAAGCCTCCCGATTATTGTAGTTACCGTCATTTGGCAGTTCACCCAAATCTGGAACGATTTCCTGTTTGGCGTTTCCTTCTCTCAGGCCGGAACCCAACCAATTACCGTGGCCCTGAACAACATCGTCAATTCCACCACTGGCGTTAAAGAATACAATGTTGATATGGCAGCTGCGATCATCGCCGCCCTTCCAACGCTGTTTGTTTACGTGGTTGCCGGTAAATATTTCATTCGCGGTCTCACCGCCGGATCCGTGAAAGGATAAACAATGTCACCCATCCTTAAAGTTAAAAACCTGGTCAAGAATTTCGGTTCCACCGAGGTATTGAAAGATATCAACATCTCGATAGAATCGGGGGATTTTCTGGTGCTGGTTGGCCCGTCCGGTTGCGGGAAATCTACGCTGTTGAATTGCATCGCAGGTTTAGAACCAATCTCCGCAGGCGAAGTATTTATCGATGGGCGCAACATGACCGATGTATCACCAAAAGACCGTGATATCGCTATGGTGTTTCAATCTTACGCTTTGTATCCCACCATGTCTGTCGCCAAGAACATCACATTCGGCATGAAGGTGCGTGGCGTTGATACTGAAACCCAGAAACGTAAATTGGCCGAAGTTGCACGCCAGTTGCAAATCGAACCAGAGCTTAACCGCCGTCCGGGTCAGTTATCAGGCGGCCAACGGCAAAGGGTTGCTATGGGCCGCGCGCTGGTGCGTGATCCGAAACTGTTTTTGTTTGACGAACCACTGTCCAATCTTGACGCCAAATTGCGCGTTGAAATGCGCACAGAAATCAAACGCTTGCACCATGATCTTGGGGCTTCGATGGTCTATGTAACCCATGACCAGATTGAGGCCATGACCCTTGCAACAACCATCGTGGTGATGAAAAGCGGCGTGATCCAGCAAATCGGCACACCAGCTGAAATCTATGGCCGCCCGCAAAACCTGTTTGTGGCGGATTTTATGGGATCACCGGCAATGAACCTGATCAAAGCAAAAGCCACAAAAAACGGGGCCGGAACCAAGATTGAAATTAGTCGCGAAAATAGCGCGCCTCTTATTCTGACAGACACACAAAACACCAACCTGCCCGAAAACGTTATCCTGGGATTGCGCCCCGAGGATATCGCAGAAGCAAGCATGCGCAGCGGGCCACAAGTGCAGACGGCAACCTGTTTGGTTGATATTGTAGAACCTGCGGGTGCTGACACTTATGTCATGTCAAAGCTGGGCGGCAAAGAGGTGACAGCGCGCCTACACGCCGAAACCGGTGCGCAACCTGGTCAGCTTCTTGAATTCGCATTTGACTTGGGAAAAGTGTCTTATTTCGAACCGGAAACAGGCCAGCGGTTGAATTAGACATATTGGAAAAAGGCAACGCCATTTGTGTGACGTTGCCCTTATTTTTATAGCTGTTTCAGCACAAGTGACGGTGAAACCACATCAATCCCAAGGGCTTTCCCAACCGCGTAATACGTTAGTTGCCCCGCATGCACATTCAAACCGTTTAGCAAGTGTGGATCATCTTCGCAGGCCTGTTTCCAACCTTTATCAGCCAATGCCAGCATAAACGGCATCGTTGCATTTCCCAGGGCCAAGGTTGAGGTGCGCGCAACGGCACCGGGCATGTTGGCAACGCAATAATGCATGATACCATCAACCTCGTAAATCGGATCTTGGTGGGTGGTGGCGTGGGAGGTTTCAAAGCATCCTCCTTGATCAATCGCAACATCCACAAGCACAGAAGCTGGTTTCATATCAGACAGTTGCGCGCGGGAAATCAGCTTTGGTGCGGCAGCACCGGGCACCAAAACAGCACCAATCACCATGTCCGCCTGTTGCACCAATTCGGCGGTGTTGCCAGCCGAGGCATAGGCGTTTTTGAAATCGCGGCCAAACACATCATCCAGATAGCGCAAGCGCGAAAGCGAGCGATCAAGCACGGTGACGTCTGCGCCCATGCCCGCGGCGATGCGGGCAGCGTGTGTGCCGACAACACCTCCGCCAATTACAACAACACGCGCAGGCGAAACGCCGGGCACGCCGCCCATCAAAACGCCGCGCCCGCCGTTGGCTTTTTGCAACGTCCATGATCCAACTTGTGGCGCAAGCCGTCCGGCAACTTCCGACATCGGGGCCAGCAGGGGCAAACCGCCGGAATTATCGGTGACGGTTTCATAAGCAATCGCGGTGCAACCGGATTCTAGCAGATCGTTTGTTTGATCGAGGTCCGGGGCTAAGTGCAGGTAAGTAAACAATAATTGCCCCTCACGCAGCATTTTTCGCTCCTCTGGTTGAGGCTCTTTCACCTTGACGATCATGCCGGCAGTGGCAAAGATTTCTTCGGCGGTGTCGATGATTTTTGCGCCTGCTGCAACGTAATCTTCATCGGTAAATCCGGCACCAATGCCGCCGTTTTTCTCGATAATCACGCTATGGCCATGGGCCACGGCTTCGCGGGCAGCATTGGGGGTTATTCCGATGCGGAATTCCTGGGGTTTGATTTCTTTTGGGCAACCGATAATCATGGCGTTTTCTCCTTACCTGATA
>CAMZKY010000176.1 GCA_947311455.1 uncultured Marinosulfonomonas sp.
GCGTTTACATTGACGCGGCAGATTTACCCGCGGTGCGTTGTTTTTCAAGCAATGGGCACCATAGGCCTGCGTCCAGCCCGACTGTGTTTCAAAATCTTTCAAACAGCGGCTTGGCAGGCGATAGCGTGGTGTATGCGGCACAGGGGCCGGTGTGGTGCGACGCTTCTCACTGTCGGAAATGGCCTTGCCGATGATGGCCAGCAGGGCAATGCCTGCGATCACTTTCACGGCGTCATTATTTCGGGCCTGAACCGGTGCGGCGGTTACGGTTGTGAATGCGATAGAAGCGGCAAGCACCGTTGCTACAAATTTATTGGTCATCTTATAGTCCTTTCATGTGTCCGGCTGGGTGAAGCGTGACGAACAACGTCTTGCCGGTTGCGATGAAATGAACATGCCGTCAGGTGCTAAAGATAAACAATATCAGCAAAATGTTATTGAATAACCGCAACACAATCAGCCCAATGACGCGGTTGATATTGAATAACATTGCAATCGGGCGCATGTTTACTTCATGAAACATCTCATCCTGATCATAGGTCTTTTGGCCGTTTCACCCGCCTCCGCCGCCTGCTATGCCGATTATAAGGCAAAAAAGGATTCTCCGTTGCAGCTTCATTATGGCGTAATTCAGTTGCCAGACAGCGCATGTTCGGCCAGTATGGCCTCTGGTGTCATTCGCCAACGTATTAAAGGCGATGGCTGGAAACTATTAAAAGTCCTGTCTGTATTCCACGATAACGGGCTTGATGGAAGGAAGAACAGTGCAGGAGCCTACTATCTCCGCTACTAAAACGCGCCTTACCGGTGGCCGTGTGGTCACGATCGGGATGATTTCAATCGTTGCAATCCTTTTGGTTGCGGCGGTATTGTTGTTTATGAACCTGCCCGATGCCAACGCGTTTAATCAGCGGGTTGAGCAGATTTTCGTTGAAAATAACAATTTGAATTCGGGTGCCGAAATTAAACTGTTGGAAATTCTGGCCCAGTCCGGCACCGCCTTTGCCGATACATTAACGTATGATCGCACTGTTATCTTTGTGCTTTTGGTATTTGCCACAGCCCTGTTGATTGCTTCACTGGTTTTTTTGGTAACGATTATCGCACTGAACAAACGCATGGGCGAAATCGAGCGCACCGGCATTCAAGTATCCTCCCTATTAATCAGCCGCGAAGAAAACACTGTTTATTTGAACAACATGGAATTCAAACTAACCGCCGCCGCCATCGAAACCTTGTCGGTTTTGGCCGAGGCGCGGATGGACGAAGAATTGATGACAGGCTGCGAAATCGAAGGTGTGATTTCCGGGCGCCCTGCGTCTGATTGTGACGAAGCCGCCGGAGCAACCCGGATCAAACGTCTACGCGATTCTTTGGGGAACCAAATGGTCAGTGAACTGCTGGTAAAAAACATAGCTCGGCGTGGATATATGCTATCGATTGATAAAGACGTTATTCGGATGATCTAAGCTGTCTTACACGTATTTAAACAGAACAGGGCAGTCGAACTTGTATTGATGTAACAACAGCTCTCCGTTGACAATAGAAACGCCTTTGCGCCATCCCCGATCTTTGAAAAGATCAGGATATCTGCTTTTGAAATCCCTGAACTTGTCATTCGATATGGTTACAGATTTCGGCATATGCGACGCCGCCTCAACAATAAAATCATCGGCCTGTGTTCCAGACGGGACCACATAAATTTCATCTGGGTTCAATCCGAAAATCCTTTGAATAATTTTGATCGAAAATTTTTCGCGGCTTTTTTTGAATTCGCCATTTTCCCTAAGCGTGAAATAAATACTTGCATCAAAAAAACAGACAATCCTGAATCCATCAGCAATCAGTTCAAAAGCCAGTTCTTTTAACGCTTTGTGCCCCACTTTATGATCCAGCCCAAAATGGTAAATATTATTTCCGTCAATCAAAATGGTTTTTTCAGACAGAACCAAACCATCAATGATGCCTCGTTGATCATGCTGGAGTAGCAAAGGTAGCTTTGGCTTGGCGTGGCGCCACACAACCCCGAGCCCAACTGCACCACCACCAAACACACTCGCAACCATTTTCAAATCTTTTGTCCACCACCAAATTGCCGCGCCAGCAACCAGAATGAGAAGGCCCAGAAAAATGGGGATAAGCTTTGGTCTTTTTCCTTGCTGCCGTAACACATCGCCCAAAGTCGTTGCGGAATTGGATGGTTGCATGAATAACCTCAAGTTGTAATGATGCTATATAACTATTCCATATGGATTCTATGCGCCACAAAAAATGCGCGCCAAACGGTTCGGTTTGGCGCGCATTTACAATTCTTTCGAACTTGGCCTTTAAATCGTGCGTTCCACCAACATCTTTTTCACCTCGGCAATTGCCTTGGCGGGGTTCAACCCTTTGGGGCAAGTATTGGTGCAGTTCATAATCGTGTGGCACCGATACAGTTTAAACGGATCATTCAATTCGTCCAAACGCTCGCCTGTGGCCTCGTCTCGGCTGTCGATAATCCAGCGGTAAGCGTGCAACAGCGCTGCAGGGCCAAGATAACGATCCGAGTTCCACCAGTATGACGGGCAGGATGTAGAGCAAGATGCGCACATTACACATTCATACAGCCCATCCAGTTTTTTGCGATCCTCGATGGATTGTTTCCACTCTTTGGCGGGGCGGTTGGTTTTGGTTTCCAGCCATGGCATGATGCTGGCGTGTTGGGCATAGAAATGCGTCAGATCGGGGATCAGATCCTTGACCACGGGCATATGCGGCAGCGGATATATTTTCACGTCGCCCTTGATTTCATCCATGCCGTAAATACAGGCCAGCGTATTGATCCCGTCGATATTCATCGCACAGGATCCGCAAATCCCTTCACGGCAAGAACGGCGGAACGTTAGCGTCGGATCTATTTCATTTTTGATCTTGATCAGCGCATCCAGAACCATCGGGCCGCATTTATCCATATCAAGGAAATAGTTATCCACCCGCGGGTTTTTATCATCATCAGGATTCCAGCGATAAATGCTGAATTTGCGAATGTTAGTTGCACCTTCGGGTTTGGGCCACGTTTTGCCTGTCACCATGCGTGAATTTTTAGGGAGTGTGAGTTCAACCATTTTTTATCTCCTTAATACACGCGTTTTTTCGGGGCAATTTTTTTCGGGTCAATGCCGCCATCGGCTTTGGATGTCATCGGCTCGATATGCACGGGGCGATAATCAAGCGTGACCTTCGGCCCATCTACCACCGCCAGTGAGTGTTTGCGCCAGTTTTTATCATCGCGGTCAGGGTAATCTTCGTGCGCGTGGGCGCCACGGCTTTCTTTACGCGCTTCGGCGCCAACAATGGTGGCCATGGCGTTTGGCATCAGGTTTGACAGCTCAAGCGTTTCCATCAAATCCGAATTCCAAACCATAGAACGATCGGTCACTTTCAGATCGTCCATTTTGGCGGCGATGGCTTCCATTTTA